>WJKT01000048.1 GCA_014728955.1 Candidatus Peregrinibacteria bacterium | reverse complement strand
TCAATCAATAAATCCGCACCGGGAATGCACAGCGCAAAAATCATCCCAAAACGAGGAGCATGGCTGGAAATCGAAACCGACAAAAAAGGAGTTATTACTGTTAAGATAGACAGAAAACGTAAAATTCCTATAACTGCACTTCTCCGTGTATTCGGCTATGAAAAAGACAAAGACATTCTCAAATTATTTAAAGATGTCATTGTTGATATTGAGCATGATTATATTCTAAATACGCTTGATAAAGACTCGGCAAAAACCGTAGACGAAGCGTATCAAAGCATTTATAAAAAAATTCGTCCCGGTGATTTGGCGACACCGGAAAATGCAAAAGCCCTTATTCAGTCAATGTTCTTTGATTACAGAAAATATGATATGGGGCCGGTTGCTCGTTACAAATTAAACAAACGCTTTAAATTAGACACTCCAAATACCAAAGAATATCATACTTTTCAAATAGAGGATCTTGTACATATTCTTAAATATTTGATTCGTCTTAATAATAAGGAATTGGAGCCGGATGATATTGATCACTTAAGTAATCGACGTGTTCGAGCCGTTGGAGAATTGGTTCAGAATAAATTTAGAGTTGGACTATTGCGAACGGATAGAATTGCAAAAGATCGTATGACCGTTATGGATTTGGATACGGTTACACCAACACAACTTATCAATTCTCGACCTATTACGGCATCTCTTCGCGAGTTTTTTGCAAGCTCACAACTTTCTCAGTTTATGGATCAAACCAATCCACTAGCTGAGCTTGCTCATAAGAGACGTCTTTCTGCTATGGGACCCGGAGGGCTTTCACGTGAACGTGCATCATTTGATGTTCGTGACGTACATACCTCCCATTACGGACGTATATGTCCGATTGCAACACCTGAAGGACCAAACATCGGTCTGGTTGTTCATTTGGCCTCATACGGACGTGTTAATGAATATGGTTTTATTGAAACACCGTTTAAAAAAGTGGAGCATACTGTTCCGAACAAAGTAAAAGAATTAACAGGACGAATCGCTGCGGAAGATATTGCAACTTCAGGTAAAAAGGTGATCGTAAAAGCGGGCAAAAAAATTACTGAAAAGAAGGCGAAAGAAATTGCAAAACTTAAGCTTAAAGAAGTGCCGGTACGAGCCTATGCAACAAATAATATTCATTATGTGGATGCTGATGAAGAGAAGCAATATACTATCGCTCAGGCAAATACCATTATCGAAGATGAAACCGGTGAAATTGTTAATACACGTAACGCATCGAGACGAAACAGCGAACCGGTACTTGCACATGTAGATGACGTAACACATATAGATGTCTCACCCAAACAAATTATTTCAGTAACGACATCGCTCATTCCTTTCCTTGAGCATGATGATAATACTCGTGCATCGATGGGGTCTAACATGCAACGACAAGCTGTTTCCCTTATTAAACCGCACGCCCCTGTCGTCGGAACGGGAATGGAAGAAGTTGCCGCAAAAAGTTCCGGACAAGTCATTACTGCAGAAGACGACGGAACCGTTTCATATGTTGATGCAAGCGAAATCACCGTTATTTACAAAAACGGTAAAAAAGCAACGTACACACTTAATGTATATGAACGTTCAAATCAGGCCACCTCACTCCATCAACGTGCTGTTGTTAATAAAGGAGATAAAGTGAAAGCCGGTGACGTACTGGCTGACGGAGCCTCAACACAAGGCGGCGAACTCGCTCTCGGACAAAATCTTCTTGTAGCCTATATGGCATGGCAAGGATATAACTTTGAGGATGCGGTTATTATTTCTGATCGTCTTGTACGGGACAGCGTGTATGATTCAATTCATATCGAAACATTTACCATTGATGTTCGAGATACAAAACTCGGTCCTGAAATAGTCACCCGGGATATACCAAATGTGGGTGAAAACAGGCTGAAAGATCTTGATGCAGACGGCATTGTCCGTATTGGTGCTCACGTTCGTGAAGGAGATATTTTGGTTGGGAAGATCACTCCAAAAGGAGAAACCGAGCTTACCGCCGAAGAACGTTTATTACGAGCTATTTTCGGTGATAAAGCGCGAGACGTAAAAGACACTTCCCTTCGTCTTCCCGGTGGAGAAGGAGGAAAAGTTGTGGGTGTACAAATCTTTACACGAAAAAACGGTGATGAATTACCAACGGGAGTTAATAAACAAATTAAAGTAAACGTGGCACAAACAAGAAAGATTTCAATCGGTGATAAAGTTGCCGGTCGTCACGGAAATAAAGGTGTTATCTCAAATATTGTTCCTCAAGAAGATATGCCGTTCTTACCGGACGGAACGCCGGTTGATATTATTCTCAACCCGCTCGGTGTATCAAGTCGTATGAATATAGGACAGATACTTGAAACACATTTGGGATGGGCCGCGTCAAAACTTAATATTAATGTCGCAACGCCGGCATTAAACGGTGTAACAACCGAGCAAATTACCGAATCACTCAAAGAAGCGGGATTGCCGGAAGATGGAAAGATTCAATTGTATGATGGACGAACAGGTGAACTGTTTGACCATAAAACTACGGTTGGTATCACCTATATTATGAAGCTTAGTCATCTTATTGAAGATAAAATCCATGCACGAAGTGTTGGACCATACTCTCTTGTAACGCAACAACCTCTTGGAGGTAAGGCGCAACACGGAGGACAGCGTTTCGGAGAAATGGAGGTATGGGCACTGGAAGCATACGGTGCATCTCACACCCTCCAAGAAATGCTCACTATCAAGTCTGATGATGTATATGGTAGAGCAAAAGCATATGAATCTATCGTCAAGGGAGACTCTATACGTAAGCCGCGCACACCGGAAAGTTTCAACGTCTTGGTAAAAGAATTGCAAAGTCTCTGTTTAAGTGTTGATCTTGGACGAGAACAGGAGCCAACAAAGGAAGAAAAGGAAGCCACATATTCTCTTGCTGAAAAGAAAAAGGAAGAAAGTAAAGATCTTGATGAAGATCCGGAAAACAGAGAAGAAGTTGACCCTGAAGTTGCCAAAAAAATGAGCAAAGAAATGGTCAACAAAGAAGAAGACGGTGAGAAAAGCGGAAAAGTAAACCTTTCCGAAACCGCCGCAGCCGAACTTTCAGAAGCTGAAACGGAAGCTGATATAGCAAAAAATTAAGTATTTCACACTCTTACTATTATTACCACTAACCACACGGAACAATGAGAAGTGTAAACAAAGTTATTCTGATCGGGAACCTTACTCGGGATCCGGAAATGAGACAGACCGCGAACGGACAAATGGTTACAACATTTTGCATCGCGACAAATCGAGAATGGATTACGAAAGATTCAAAAAAACATAGTCTTACCGAATATCACGATATTGTAGCGTGGGCTCGTTTGGCTGAAATCTGTAGCAAATACCTCAAGAAAAGCAAACTGGTATACATTGAAGGATATCTTAAAACACGAAGCTGGGATACTCCTGAAGGAGTTAAGAAATTCCGAACCGAAATTGTTGCACAAGATATGATTATGCTTGAAAAACGTCCGAAAAATCTGGATAACAACAATGATGATGATGACGACGATTATCTTCCCCAAGAAGATAACGACGGAGATGATGACGACTATGAAAATGACGATAAAAAAGAGGAAGAGAAAGAAAAAAAGGATGATAATAAAAAAGAAGACAAAGATGAGAAGTCAAACGATAACAACGAAAAAGACGATGACAGCAAGGACGACGAAAAAGATGACAAGAAAGAAGACAAAGATGATAAAGATGATGACGATAAACCAAAGCTTGATATCTCCGGAGATCTCGGTCTCTAAACCATATATTTTGACCTAATGTGCCTGTGTACACCGAGTTAACAACACAAATAGTATTCTTTGCAGCCTCATTGTTCGTGCTGATAAAATCAGCAGATTATCTCGTAAAATATTCCGAGAAATTAGGACTGTCACTTGGTGTACCACAGTTTATTATCGGCATTACCCTTATTAGTGCCGGGACATCGCTCCCTGAACTGGCAACATCTATCTTCTCCATTCTTAAAGGAGAACCGAGTGTTGTAGCAGGTAACGTTATCGGTTCAAATATTGCCAATATTTTACTTGTTGTTGGTATTACAACGATTATCGTAAAAAAAGTCGAGATAAAACGAAGCCTGATACGACTTGATTTACCACTTCTTGTCGCTTCGGGGGCAATTCTTGTATTAACACTCTCAGACGGAACCTTCACCTTTTTTGAAGCATTGGTTTCTTTGGTTGGATTCATTGTTTACCTTACTTATAGCGTAACACAACCACGAGGTCCGCTGGCGGAAAAGGAAAAAGAATTTATTGAAGCCACTACCGAAGAAAAAACAAAAAAGACCTTGCTGCAAAAAAGACCACCGTTTAAATGGCACTATGTTTTATTTGTTCTTATCTCGGCAACAACATTATATTTTAGTGCTGACTTTACTATTGAAGCGGTGATTAAAATGGGAAAACTTCTTAATATTGAAACGTCTATAATTGCCATTACCGCTGTTGCAATCGGAACATCGCTCCCTGAGCTTATGGTTTCTATTATGGCGGCAAGAAAGGGAAACTTCGATATTGCACTGGGAAATATCCTGGGATCAAATATCTTTAATGGTTTCTTAATTATGGGTGTTGCAGGATTAATAAGTGAACTGCCAATAGATATGCCGGTTCTTCTCATCGGTCTACCATTTTTTGTTGTTGCGACGATATTGCTTGTCTTTTCGGGAATCGAACGAAAATTCTATCATTTTGAAGGAGCATTCTTTCTCATTCTATATGTACTTTTTATTCAACAGCTCTATCAAACTATTGCTGTTTAATTATAATCACGTTCATTAACTTTCTTAAACTATGTCACCAAAACACGGTAATACAAATACACTCGATAATTTTGATTCGATATCGGTCGCAGTTGCACCTCCCGAGGAGATTTTATCGTGGTCTCATGGCGAAGTAAAAAAGCCTGAAACCATTAACTATCGTACACAAAAGCCGGAACGAGAAGGACTGTTTTGTGAAAAAATATTCGGCCCAACAAAGAACTGGGAATGTTATTGTGGAAAATATAAAAGAATTCGATACAAAGGTGTAATTTGTGAAAAATGTGGTGTTGAAGTCACTCGCAGTTCAGTACGACGAGAAAGAATGGGACATATCAAGCTGGCGGTACCGGTAACACACATTTGGTTTTTACGATCAACGCCAAGTCGTATTGGTCTTTTACTGAATTTGCCAATTAAAACTATCGAACAAGTAGTCTATTTTGCGGCATACATTGTAATTTCTGTCGATGAAGAAGCGAAAGAAAATGCGAAAAAACAATTGGCGGAAGAATATAAAAAACATCGAGCGGCATTACAGGAAGAAGCAAAATCGAAAAAAGGAAACGAAAAAGAACTAGCTCAAAAAGTACAAGAACTTGATGAACATCACAAGACGGCAAAGGATGAACTTGATGGACTGGAAGTTGGAAAAGTATATTCGGAACTGGAATACCGAAACCTTTCAATGAAATTCGGTCATGTGTTTAAAGCCGGAACCGGCGCAGAAAGTATTCGGGAAATCATTGCCAATATTGATCTTAAAAAACTTATAAAAGAACTCGAAGTAGGTTTAACCAAGGCTTCGGGACAAAAGCAAAAAAAGATTTTCAAACGAATTAAGCTTTGTGGAAGCTTGCTCAAAGCGGGAATTAAACCTGAATGGATGGTACTTACCGTACTTCCCGTTATTCCACCGGATCTTCGTCCAATGGTACAACTTGATGGGGGACGTTTTGCAGCATCGGATTTGAACGACTTATATCGACGAGTGATCAACAGAAATAATCGTCTTAAGAGACTTATTTCTATCGGAGCACCTGAAGTGATTTCACGAAACGAGAAACGAATGTTGCAAGAAGCGGTTGATACACTCCTCAACAACAGTGCTAGACAAGGAAAAACTGTCTTTAATTCGGGAGACAAGCGAAAGCTACGTTCACTCTCGGATATGCTGAAAGGAAAGCAGGGACGATTCAGACAGAATCTCCTTGGAAAACGTGTAGATTATTCCGGACGATCGGTAATTGTAGTTGGACCGCAACTTAAACTTAATCAATGTGGTATCCCAAAACTCATGGCGATGGAACTCTTTAAGCCATTTGTAATCGGACGACTTATTCGAGACGGATACGCACACAACATTAAAAATGCGGAAAAACTTATTCAGGCAAGCAAACGTGAAGTATGGGATATTCTTGAAGAGGTAACACAAGATCATTATGTACTTCTCAATCGCGCCCCTACCCTGCACCGACTCGGAATTCAAGCATTCCAGCCGGTACTGGTGGAAGGTAAAGCGATTCAAATTCACCCACTTGTTTGTACAGCGTTTAACGCCGATTTCGATGGTGACCAAATGGCCGTTCACGTACCACTCTCAAAACAAGCCCAAAAAGAAGCAAAAAAACTCATCGGTTCAGATCAGAATCTGTTAAAACCGTCACATGGTGATCCGATTGTAACCCCAACACAGGATATGGTCCTTGGTTGTTATTTCTTAACAAAGATGACCTCGGGAAAAGAAGGAGAAGGATCAGTCTATGCAAATTTAAGTGAAGCTCTCGTTGCATATCGATTGGGCAAAGTGCATATACAGGCTCCTATCAAAGCCCGTGTAAACGGTGAAATTACCGAAACAACGGTTGGACGACTTATATTTAATACCTTTGTTCCAAAAGATCTTGGCTATCAAAACGAAACCATGACGAAAGGAAAACTCAGCGGTCTTATCAGTAAATGTTACAACAAGCTTGGTAACGATGTAACAGCAAAATTCGCTGATCAAATTAAACGTATCGGATTTAAATTTGCTACTAAATCGGGACTTTCAATCGGTGCCGAAGATATGATTGTTCCGGATGAAAAAGAAAAAATCATTAATGATGCTTCAGACATTGTGAAGAAAATTAACAATAAATATCGTGTCGGACTCATGACCGATGAAGAACGATACGGCCACACCATTAAAGTTTGGTCGCAAGCTAAATCGGATATTACTAGCGCAATGATTAAAAGTATCGACGATGAAAACCACATTCATTATATGATTAATTCCGGAGCACGTGGTAACTGGGGACAGGTAACGCAGCTATGCGGTATTAAAGGTCTTGTTGCCAATCCGGCCGGTAAAACCATTGAACTGCCTATTAAATCGAATCTTAAAGAAGGATTTACCATTCTTGAGTACTTTATTGCGACACATGGAGGACGTAAAGGTAAATCGGATACGGCGCTTAAAACAGCTGAAGCGGGATACCTCACCCGTCGTTTGGTTGATGCAGTACAAGATATTATTATTAAAGAATACGATTGCGGAACCAGCACAGTACATAACATTACCCGTAAAGAAAGTGAACAAATTGGGGAAGAATTTGAAAAACGAATTTATGGTCGTGTTGTAGCAAAAGATGTTGTCGACAGCAAAACCGGTGAAATCATTATTAAAAAAGAAACAGAGCTCGGCAAAAACGAATTAAGAAAAATAACCGAAGCACACGTTGAAGTTGTTGGTGTTCGATCAGTTATGACCTGTCAAACACCAAACGGTATCTGTGTAAAATGTTACGGTAAAGATTTGGGAACAAATAAAACCGTTAATCTCGGTACGGCAGTTGGTATTATTGCCGCACAAAGTATTGGAGAACCGGGAACACAGCTTACCATGCGTACTTTCCATATGGGTGGTGTAGCGGAAGGAAAAGATATCACCCAAGGTCTGACCCGTGTAGAAGAGCTCTTTGAAGCACGAACGCCAAAAACACCCGCAGTACTATCGGAAATTGACGGTAAAGTTAAAGTAAAGCGAAAAGGTAAAAAATCCGTTGTTACAGTAACTTCACCCGAACCTATTGTTACTCAATATTATCTCGGGCCGTTTATGGAAGCAAAAGTGAAAAAAGGAGACAAAGTAAAGCAAAAGCAAATTCTTGCACGATCAACAAAGATCAAGAAAATGCTTAAAGCAAAAACTGCCGGCAAAGTGCTTTCTATAGGAAAAGATAATATAGAAGTTATATCCGAGGATGTTGTCGAGAAAACATATAATATCCCGCAAGGAAGAAGTATTCTTGTAAAAAACGGTGCAACCGTTAAGAAAGGTGAAGCCTTAACCTCGGGTCACTACAATCTCCGAGAACTTATGCAACTCACCGACATCTATACACTGCAAAATTACATTATGCAGGAGGTACAAAGCATTTATGCTTCTCAGGGACAAACCATTAACGACAAACACATCGAGATTATCGCACGACAAATGCTTTCTAAATCTCGTATCCTTGATGCGGGAGATAGCAATTATCTTCCGGGTGAAATGATTGACCACATTGATCTTGAACGAACAAATGCGGAACTTAAAAAGAAGAAAAAGCAACCGGCTCATTCCGAACGACTTCTTCTCGGTCTTACCCGTATTGCTCTCTATACAGACAGTTGGCTTTCTGCCGCTTCATTCCAGGAAACTATCAGAGTTCTCGTTGAAGCAGCTACAACAAAACGTATAGACAATCTAACCGGCCTTAAAGAGAATGTTATTATCGGTAAACTTATTCCTGCAGGAGAAATCTATCGAAAACGTCATCCTAAATTAATGAAAGAGTACCGCAAGCATGTACCGGAAGAAATAAAAGAAGAAAAGGAAGAACAAGGTGCGGTCGAAGAATAAGAAAAAACTTGCATTATCCACCAATTTCCGTTAAATTACACGTCGCTACTTATTTAATCAGATATATGCCTACAATAAACCAATTGATCCGCAAAGGACGAAAAAAAGTTACGAAGAAAACGAAGTCTCCCGCAATGGGAATAGGGTTCAATTCACTGAAAAATAAAGAAGTATCTGTGAATTCGCCTCAAAAGAGAGGAGTATGCGTAAAAGTATTTACCATGACACCTAAAAAACCGAACTCGGCGCTTCGTAAAGTTGCTCGTGTTCGATTGACTAATGGTATTGAAGTAAATGCATATATACCGGGAGAAGGGCATAATTTGCAAGAACACTCGGTCGTTACCATTCGTGGAGGACGAGTAAAGGATCTGCCTGGTGTGCGATACCACATCATCCGTGGTTCTCTTGATACACAGGGTGTGCAGGATCGCAAACAGGGACGAAGTAAGTACGGTGCAAAAAAACCTAAATAATATAGTTATTAATCATTTACCATAATGCATAAAAGAGTACATTTTACACCGAAGGATTCGAACCCTCTTTACGAGAAGTTCATTAATTATATCATGATGGACGGCAAAAAAACGGTCGCTCGAACGATATTTAATGACAGCATGAAGATGATCGGAGAAAAAACCAAAGAAGATCCAACAAAGATTTTCAATAAAGCATTGGATAATATTAAACCTCAAATGGAGGTAAAGCCAAAAAGAATTGGTGGAGCTGTATATCAAATCCCAAAAGAAGTGAATGCAAACAGACAAATCACACTCGCTTTCCGATGGCTTTTGGCAGCTGCACGATCAGGAGACGGCGCAATGTCTCAGCGACTTGCCAATGAAATCATGCAAGCGGCTGAAGGACAGGGGTCAGCTATGAAGAAAAAAGAAGATACACACAGAATGGCAGCCGCAAATAAAGCGTTTGCTCACTACGGACGATATTAAGCGTTATACAAACACTATATAAAAAGCCCCGGACATATTATGCCGGGGCTTTTTTCATTTGCTTTTTCCGGTTATTCCATAATGTAGTAATACTCATCATCTGTCCCGCCCACTTCGGTAGAGTTCACTTCTGCAAACTCGCTTAACATATCGTTTGCCATCACCATTCCTTTTGAAACGGTATATAGAAAGTCTCCAATATACAAAATACGCTCAACATCTTTATCTCCGTACCAGTAATATCCCGCTTTATCAGCTACTTCCGTTTCGTCATAATGAGTAATTCTGGTTTTTAAAGTAAATCCGTCTTCCAAATCAATGCCATATACATAAGCTCCCTGAAACACGATATCTCCATACTCACTGCCGGAAGCGGTCGGATCATTCTTGATTTCTTCAGAAAGTTCCGCAAGCGTTACCGGAAAGGCAAATAAGTCTTTTTCTTTATCAAATAATAATGCTTTGTGGTTTCTAAGCAGTTCACTGTCTGTTCCTCTATCTCCGATAACTTCATAGAACATTTGTTGTGGAGCCGTTACATCAGTTACATCGAACATCGCCACTTTAAGCCCCTGGTACCATGCAAAATCTTGATTCCAGTCAACCTCTTCCATTTCAGTTGCTTCAACAGTATCCTTCCCAAATCCAATAATATGATGTTCATCATATGGATGGAGATAATCACTGTATCCCGGAATCTTAAGTTTTCCTAAAATCTTTGGTCCTTTTGGATCTTTCATATCGATCACAAAGAACGGATCAATCTTTTTAAAAGTAACCATATAGAGCCTATCCCCCATAAATCGAGTTGAGTGTATAGATTCTCCCGGCGCAATACCTTCAAGCTTACCGGTCATTTCCATCGCCTCATCAAGAACATACACATTGTTTGTTGATGTATTATCCCATGTATTCCCTTTTGTTGTGGCTATTCTAAAATAATCACCATCTTCATCCATCGAGAACTGATTTAAGATTGTTCCGGGTACTTTTCCTTTTCCTTCAAAATCAATCTCTTCTTTCCCCAAAGAGAATTTATATACATTGGTTGTTTCGCTCGAACTACGATAATTCCAGTTCCACTCGTTCGCAGCGATGTACATATTCTCTCTTGAAGAATACACATTGCCAACAGATCCAAGAACCACCTCCTTTGAGATATCTCCGCTTGCTTCATTTATTGGAATACCGGCAACAATCATATAGTTTGCCGATTCAAATGCCGGAACGTACTTTACATCAGTACAATCAACCATTGGCTGGGCTATTTCATCGCCGGTATCTTTATATCGGGGGAGGATTTCATCAGCTTCCATAATGTCATCATAAGGAACGAATCCCGGACGACTAAGCACCATATATACCATATCATCTACCTTCCGCGACTGACTGTATGAGCCTTCAAACTCAAGGCTTCTAAATGCTTTAATATCTGCCTTGTCAGAAATATCAAAAATAAAGACTTTTGAAATACCACCACCATAATATGGGTACGGATAAATCATTGCCTCGGTTCTATCAAGCGGATACGGATAACTGTAGTACGAATGACCAAGTACAACAAGTTTATTGCCATCAACATACATGTCGGTTGGCGAAAAATCGTCATCATTAAATTCTATAGCATCAAGTTCCACCATATTTTCCGGCAAATAAGCCTTAACAACACGAACTGTATCCCCTTTTACTATATAAATATATTCACCGTCCGTCTTAACGATATCAGCTTCATCGACACCTTCCACTTGTACGTTTGTAGTTGAATAATCTCCTTCTTCAGCCGCTTCCGACTCGGCAGGAGCCGGAGCACCAGCCGTCTTTGTATCGGTTGAGGTGGTTACCGTCGCATCATCAACGGCTTCCATCATCACAACATCTCGATACATATAATCGTTTGAAGACTGAACTTCTTCGAATGTATCCATCAAGACACTACATGAAGAAACAGTATGCATTTGTTGAGCAATCGTCATTTCTTTAAGCTCTTCATAGTTTTGCGTTTGTTCTTGTTGACTTGTTTGAATACGCCACATCATTTCCGCCATTTCTCCCCGGTTTATATATTGATCAAACGTATCGATAGTTAGCGGAATCGCGCTATCTTCTTCCAGCGCCTTGATATATTTATGAAACCACTCATTTTGATTGGTTTCATCCAATCCAAGATTAAGACCGTTTGAAACGATTTTCCCGGCTTCAACAAAATTGATCGGTCGTTCCGGTTTAAACATGCCATCGGGATACCCGTCAACCAATCCAAGATCTTGCGCCTTGCATACATAAGGAGCAAACCATTGATCGGTCACATCGGGAAAACACGTACTCCCTTCCGGCTCATAACCCGAAGCAAGGAGTGCAATTTTGGTAAATTCCGCACGATTAATGGAATTCCCCGGTTTATACGTCCCATCACCATACCCTTCGACTACACCTTCATTTTGAAGATAGTCAATTGCTTCGTAATAATCATACGAAGTGGTAATGTCGCTAAAAACGCCGGAATCCTGAGCGTTTACCAGCGACACTTGCATGAAGCTTGTTATACTAAGCGCCACCAGCGCAATAACAGCTCCCGCACGTTTGATACTCATAATAATGAGGTTAAGTTTTTTCATCTTGTATAAGTATACCATTCACGCAGAATTACAAAAGACCGTTGACGTATAGAAAAAATGCCCACCAACAACGCATAAAACGTTTTGATGGGCATGGAGATTCGGATAGGCAATAGCGTTACGGTTCACGCGCTCTGGTTACCAGAGCGATCACGCCAAGCCCCCAATAGGGCGCGGTTACAAGCAGCATTGCCGCCACGTACTTGAGCCATATCATTCGCTCTCTCCTTTCGGTTGTTATCGCATAACAACCATGTGAATGTTCTCACCAACGGTGGATTCTTCAACCACTTCATTATGCATCAAAAGCAAATCTTGTCAATTTCAAGATCAGTATCCATTGACTTTCCTTAGTAAATTCCTATAATACCTCTGGCGATCACCACCACGTGATTCGCTCATTTTTATTGACAACTTAACTCAGACTCATGACTGACGATCTCAGAAAACTCCGTAATATTGGTATTATCGCCCATATTGATGCGGGGAAAACAACAGTAACCGAACGTATTCTTTTCTATACCGGAAAGAAACATAAAATTGGCGAAACACATGAAGGTGCCGCTGATATGGACTGGATGGAACAAGAAAAAGAACGTGGTATTACTATTACTTCCGCTGCGACCACCTGTTTCTGGAAAGATGTACGAATTAATATTATCGACACACCGGGACACGTAGATTTTACCGCAGAAGTGGAACGTTCACTTCGTGTTCTTGATGGTGGTGTCATTGTCTTTGACGGTTCACAAGGTGTAGAACCTCAATCTGAAACCGTATGGCGACAAGCTGATAAATACAATGTTCCTCGTATGGCCTTTGTTAATAAGATGGACAAAATGGGAGCGGATTTTTATATGAGTTTGGAATCGATTCATGAACGACTTAATGACAAAGCGGTAGCAATACAACTTCCTATCGGTGCAGAAAGTGATTTTTCAGGTATCATCGATCTACTTGAACAAAAAGCATACAAATTTGAAGGGAAATTTGGTGAAAAAGTTGAAGAAATAGATATCCCGGAAGATCTCAAAGGAAAAGTTGAAGAATACAGAAACATTCTTATCGAACACGCTGCCGAATGCGACGATGATCTTATGGAAAAATACCTTGAAGGAAAAGAGTACAGCCTGGATGATATAAAACGAGCAATTCGAAAAGGAACCATTAATAATGAAATATACCCGGTACTATGCGGAACCGCACTACAAAACAAAGGAGTGCAGCTCATGCTTGATGCCGTGCAAGAATACCTACCTTCTCCACTCGACATTCCACCGATTAAAGGAGTTAACCCGGAAACCGAAGCAGAAGAAGTGCGAGAAGCAGACGAAAGCAAACCGTTTGCCGCATTGGCGTTTAAAATCGCAACCGATCCGTATGTTGGAAAATTATGTTTCTTCCGTGTTTACAGTGGAAAACTTTCCGCAGGAAGCTATGTATATAATTCAACAACAGGACAAAAAGAACGTGTAGGTCGTATCTTGCAGATGCATGCAAATAGTCGTGAAGAGATAAAAGAAGTGAAAGCCGGTGATATTGCAGCTACGGTCGGACTAAAAAATACCATGACCGGTAATACACTATGTGAAGATGGACATCCGGTTGTATTGGAATCGATTGAATTCCCTACACCGGTTATTTCGATTGCTATTGAACCGAAAACCAAAGCTGATCAAGAAAAAATGGGAATTGCTCTTCAAAAACTTTCAGAAGAAGATCCAACATTCCAAACCTATACCGATGAAGAAACGGCACAAACCATTATTTCAGGTATGGGAGAGCTTCATTTGGAAATTATTGTTGATCGATTAAAACGAGAATTCAAAGTGGAAGCGAATATTGGTCAACCGCAGGTTGCTTACCGTGAAACAATTCAAAAAGAAGTGGAAATGGAAGAAAAATATGCAAAACAATCAGGTGGACGAGGACAATACGGTCACGTTGTTATGCGCTTTTCTCCACAAGAACCCGGCAAAGGATATGAGTTTGTCGACAGTATTGTTGGAGGAAAAATACCGAAGGAATATATCCAGCCGGTTAACAAAGGTGTCGAAGAAGCAATGTCACGAGGTGTCATTGCCGGCTATCCAATGGTTGATATCAAAGCAGAACTCTATGACGGCTCATACCATGATGTCGATTCTTCTGAAATGGCCTTTAAAATTGCCGGTTCAATTTGTTTCCAGAATGCAGCCAAAAAAGCAAACCCGGTACTTCTTGAACCGATCATGAATGTTGAAGTGGTAACGCCGGAAGATTATTTTGGTGATGTTATGGGGAATCTAAGTTCAAGACGAGGACAAATCAGCGAAAGCGGCGACCGAGGGAAGGCCAAATTTATTAAAGCTGAAGTACCGTTATCGGAAATGTTCGGATATACCACCGATCTGCGTTCTATGACGCAAGGCCGAGCAACCTCAACAATGGAATTTGGTCATTACGCCAAAGTACCGAAGAATGTTGAAGAAAAAGTGGTTGCCGAACGTGGTGGTACAAAACGAGCATAAATATACCAAAATCGTAAAAAACAGCTTGCATTTAAAAGTCAATTTCGATACTATCTGTTAGCGTTTGGGATAACCCCGCACAATATAACTTATACTTAATAACCAAATCGTATGGCTGAACAAGAAAAGTTTGATCGTTCAAAGCCTCACGTTAATGTGGGAACCATCGGGCACGTAGACCATGGTAAAACAACATTAACTGCTGCAATTACCGCAGTTTCTGCGGCACAAAACGCAGAGAGCAACAAGGCGGTTGCATTCGACCAAATTGATAATGCTCCTGAAGAAAAAGAACGAGGAATTACGATCGCAACATCACACCAAGAGTATCAAACAGATAAAAGACACTACGCACACGTAGACTGTCCGGGACATGCCGACTACGTTAAAAACATGATTACCGGTGCTGCGCAAATGGATGGTGCTATTTTGGTAGTATCTGCTGCAGACGGACCTATGCCGCAAACACGTGAGCATATCCTTCTTGCACATCAGGTAAATGTACCGTATATCGTTGTTTTCCTTAATAAAATGGATCAAGCTGATCCTGAAGTTGCGGAACTTGCGGAAATGGAAGTACGTGAACTACTTACAAAATATGAATATCCTGGAGACGAAGTGCCTATTATTAAAGGATCTGCACTAAAAGCACTCGAAGACCCAACAGGAGCTGATGCAGAACCAATTAAAGAACTTTTAAAGACACTTGATGAATATATTCCGGAACCAAAACGTGAAATCGATAAAGATTTCCTCATGCCGGTTGAAGATGTATTCTCAATTAAAGGTCGTGGAACAGTTGCTACAGGAAGAGTCGAAACAGGTATTGTAAAAGTAAATGATGAAGTAGAAATTGTGGGTGTAAAAGATACACGAAAAGTAGTTGTTACCGGTGTTGAAATGTTCAAGAAACTTCTTGATGAAGGACGTGCTGGTGATAACGTTGGTGTCCTACTTCGTGGTATTGAACGTGATGAAATTGAACGTGGACAAGTTCTTGCAAAACCGGGAACAATTAAACCACACACTAAATTCGATGCCGAAGTATACATCCTTACCAAAGAAGAAGGTGGAAGACATACTCCATTCTTTAAAGGGTATAAACCTCAATTCTATATCCGAACTACCGATGTAACCGGTTCAATCGAACTACCTGCTGACGTAGAAATGGTAATGCCAGGAGATAACGTAAAGATGAAAGTTGAACTTGGAACACCTATCGCCCTTGATGAAGGACAACGATTTGCGATCCGTGAAGGAGGACGAACCGTTGGAGCAGGTGTTGTATCGAAGATTACCGGGTAATCACATATAGTCCTAGTCGAAAGCCTCGCCCGCATGGGTGGGGCTTTTTTTATTCCTTGACTTCCATCATTTTTTCCCTACAATAGTGGAGCAACAAAGAAAAGAGTTGCTTCTTGTTTTTAAGAAGCACTTCGCCCTCCGCAAAACGGAAGGCGGAAAAACCCGGAAGCATTTCTATAATCATTCTCAAGCAAATGAAGCCGGGAGTTGCACTCTCGGTATTTTATCTAACCACTCATAAAAATGGCTAATAAGCAAAAAATCCGAATCAAATTGCGAGCGTATGACCACAAAATTATTGATGACAGTGCAAAGCTCATCATCGATACTGCTATCCGAACAGGAGCGATTATTAACGGTCCTATTCCATTACCGACAAAGACTGAAAAATACACGGTGAATAAATCTACATTCGTTCACAAGACTTCACGAGAACAATTTGAAATTCGAACACACAAAAGACTTATTGATATTTCTGAAAGCACTCCAAAAACAATCGAATCTCTTTCTAATCTAAGCCTACCGGCTGGTGTAGATATCGAAATTAAGATGCTTGTAAACTCATAAAGAGAAATTAATCTTCAAACACCTCTTCTTTTTCACCAAGAATAGGTTTCGGACGAGTAACATGTACCTGCCACCATGCAAGAAGGGTGGCGGGTATTTCACGTATATCGTACCAAGTTTGCCCAATATATTCCTGACGACTTGCAGATACCCCTACGCTATCTAACCCCAAAGAATTACATGTATATAAAGCTCTATATAAATGGTATTTCTGAGTAACTAAAATAGCTTCCTCTATCTGAAAAATTTCTTTTGCACGATAACAGGTGTCGTACGTCCTTCTTCCTGCAAAATCCATCACCACGTCTTCTTCCGGCACAGAAAGTAGCTCCGCATACCGTTGCATAACAATTGGCTCATTATAATGAGTAACCCTGTTATCCCCTGACATAATTATCTTCTCAACCTTCCCATTATTATAAAGATCAATAGCGGTCACTATCCTATCTCGCAAGATATCACTCGGCAGTTGTGTATTTGGATTAACCGAGGCCCCAAAAACAATCGCCACAGGTTTTGATGGGACAGCATCAACGTCTTCATAGCTATATATGTAAGCTGCACTATCGTTATGTATATGAACAAGAAGCAAGGCATTGATACCTATAATCACCAAGAGCGCCGCAAGAAAGATAGTCCAATTTTTCTTTGTAAAAATACGCATGACCCTGAAGAATATTGTTAACAAACCGTATTTCTGGTACAATATACTAATGGATTTTAACAAAAATAAAAATGAAAAATGTATTTACCGAACATCGCTTAGTATTCATGAGCGGCCCCGAAACCTCAGGAGCACATGAGAAAATGAAAACAGCGGCAGAAATGCCGGACACAAAAGAGATGAGCTATGAATTTGCTAAAAAGCTATTCAAAGTAAATGAAAGCGGGGATGAAGTTACCGTCAACCCCAATCGTCTTGTAGCCTTCATTAATAGTAGCGGTAGACAAAAAGCAAAGACCCTTTCTCGATGGCTTAAGAATTATGCCAAAGAAAACAATTACAAGCTTTCCAGAAGCGACATTAAAAAACAAGCACGATCAATTATGAAATTTTTTAATCCGCGAAGAAACCGAAATCTACGAAGACAGCTTAAGCAGTTCATGCAGAAAGCTGTTGAAGATGCAAGTACTTCAAAAGAAGAATTGAGCAAAATGAAAAAACTTGTATCAAGATTCCAAAAAAATGTAACCGATGCTATTACAAAAGTTATTAATTCTCATGCAATTCAGTCTATTGATGCGGAAAGCGGATCAACAAAAAACAACAGACAATCTGTCATTAAAAAATATCTACCAAAGTTCAAAAGGATTTTAGCCGGAACCGGTATTCAAGTAAAAGCGGGTAGTAATGAAGTAAAAGCGGAAACAAACGACGTTGAAAAAACCGCTAAAGTCATCAAACCTGCACAACGCAGAAAAAAGATTGTCGAAAATATTCTTCGATATAAAAAACCTGAACGCTTAGCTTCACGATAAAGCGCATATAAAACAAAAAAGTGCTTGACTTATAAAAGCACGTTGCTTATACTCTGCTGGCAACGTGTTTTTTACGTTACACAAAGAGGTCTAAGGGCTCCTTTGCAAAAGGATTTCACCAGTAAGATCTTTAGACCATATTAACCGCTTATAAAACATGCTTGGAATACTAGGAAAAAAATTAGGTATGACTCGCGTCATTCAAGACGATGGTCGTGTGATCCCCGTTACCGTTGTACAATGTGAACCAAATGAGGTAACACAAATAAAAACAACGGAAAAGGATGGATATCCGGCGGTAGTCCTTGGCTTTTCTGCATTAAAAAAGCCCAAGAAGACTAAAAAGTTTCGTTTCCAACGAGAAGTGAAGCTAGACGAAGGTCAAGAGTTTAAAAAGGGAGATAATATCTCTTTGAAAGACTTCAACGAAGTAAAGAAGGTTATGGTAACCGGCACTTCAAAAGGTAAAGGCTTTCAGGGTGTTATCAAACGATATAACTTTGGACGAGGACCTGAAACTCATGGATCACACCATCACCGAGAACCAGGTTCTATTGGCGCATGTGCAAAACCGGGACGAGTGGCAAAAGGTAAAAAGATGCCCGGACACATGGGAGCACAAAAAATAACACTCAAAGGAGTTGAAATTGCTTACCTCGACAATAAAAACAATCTTATAGGACTTAAAGGACCGCTTCCAGGTCCAAATAAAGGATTAATCTTTATCAAAGCACACGCATGAAAGTAGATCTTTACACACAAACAGGAGAGAAAAACGGAAAAGTGGAGCTTAACAAAGCAATCTTTGAAGTTCCATATAACGAAGACCTTATTCATCAGGCACTTCTCAGGCAACATGCTAATAAACGTGTAGCTGTTGCACACACAAAAACACGAAGTGAAATGCGTGGTGGAGGACGAAAACCGTATCGACAAAAAGGAACCGGTAGCGCCAGACAAGGTTCGCGAAGGAATCCGCATTTCCGAGGAGGAAGTGTTAAGTTCGGGCCAAGAAATGTTCGAAACTACACGGTTGCAATGCCGAAAAAGCAACGAAGAAAAGCATTATTCTCTGCTCTCTCGGTAAAAGCGAAAAACGGGAACATCTCTGCACTTGAAAAATACGAAGGCGACATTAAGACAAAGAAGTTCGCACAGTTACTTGATAAGATTAAAATTGATCGGAATGTACTTATTGTGATTCCGGAAAAAAATCAGGTTATTCAAAAGTCGACAGCCAATCTTGCACATGCAAAAACGGTTATTGTTAACTATCTTAATATCGCTGATTTGCAAAAGTACAAAACCATATTGTTTTTGAAAGATTCGCTTCCTAAAATGGAAGAAGTATTTTTATCGGCATCTAAAGCTTAACGCACAATGAAAGATTTTCACACTATTATAGAACCAATTACGACAGAAAAAAGCACTATGCTTTCGGATAAAGGCAAATATGTCTTCAGAGTACGAACCGATGCAACCAAAGTTGATGTAAAACAGGCAATTAAGTCGTTGTACGGCGTTGATACCGATAAGGTAACCATGACGTACATTCAGCCAAAGCACCGACTTGCACGAGGAAGACATCCGTATCAAAAAAGAAAACGTGGGAAGAAAGCAACCGTAAGTATTAAAGATGGAAAAACTATCGACATTACCAAATTTAAAGACTTTAAAAAATCTAAGAAGTAATAATGGCTATTAAAAACTATAAATCGACAACCCCCGGAAGAAGAGGCATGACTGGTTACACCTTTGAAGAAGTAACAAAGAGTAAGCCTGAGAAATCGTTAACTGTACGCCTTAACAAGCGTTCGGGACGTAATAATCAGGGACGACTCACTGTTCGACATCGAGGTGGCGGTCATAAAAAGTTATATCGAATTGTCGATTTTAACAGAGCTGATAAACATAATATTGAAGGAACCGTTACCAGTGTTGAATACGATCCATATCGAACAGCATATATCATGTTGGTTCAATACAAAGACGGTGAAAAAAGATATCATCTTGCACCACGAAAAATTAAAGTTGGTGACTCGATTATGCTAGCTGAAAAAACCAAGCTAAAGCCGGGAAACAGAATGCTTCTTGAAAACTTCCCTATTGGCTTTACTGTTTACAATATAGAACTTACAAAAGGAAAAGGCGGACAAATGATCCGTTCAGCCGGAGCAAGTGCAAAAGTAATTTCACAAGAAGACGCTCAATATACACAAATTCAACTCCCATCCGGAGAAATCAGATTGGTTGATAAAGGATGTTACGCATCGTCAGGAATGGTGAGTAATATAGATCATATCAACATAACAATCGGAAAAGCGGGACGCAAAAGAAATATGGGAAAAAGACCACAAGTACGAGGTAAGGTTATGAATCCGTGTGATCATCCGCATGGTGGTGGTGAAGGAAATCAGCCTATCGGACTGAAGCATCCGAAAACCCCATGGGGTATGCCCGCACTTGGATACAAGACAAGAAAGAGAAAATATAGTGATCGTCTTATTGTTAAATCACGACATCGAAAATAATTAATAACTTTATTACATTATGGGACGAAGTAGTAAAAAAGGACCATACGTAGACCAAAGACTCATCAAAAAAGTTGAAAAGATGAATAGTGGCGAAAAAAAGAAGATCATTAAAACATGGTCTCGAGGATCAACTATTGCTCCCGAGTTCGTAGGGCACACGTTTGGTGTCCACAACGGAAAGCAACACATCCCGGTATTTGTTACCGAAAATATGGTTGGTCATAAATTCGGAGAATTCTCTCCAACACGAAAGTTTAAAGGACATGGAGGAAGACTCGCTAAGGCACAAGGATAATATTAACCATTACATTCCCGTGAAAGCAATTGCACGAAACATAAGGATCTCACCGAAAAAAGCAAACCTCGTTGCAGGACTTGTTCGGAAGAAAAAAGCGCAAGAAGCGTTGGATATACTTAAATTCACGCCGAAGAAAGCGGCAAAACTATTGTACAAAGTGCTTCACAGCGCCGTAGCAAATGCCGAAAATAACTTTAAGCAAAAAAAAGATTCATTGATTATTAAAGAAATTGTTGTAACCGAAGGCCCTACCTTCAAACGAAGTGTGCCGGTCTCACGAGGACGTGTACATCCGATATTAAAAAGAAACGCACATATTACCGTAACGCTCGGTCTCGATGAAAAGGCTGAGGAACAAGCAAAGCAGAAGAAAGAAAAAGAGTCAAAGGAGAAAGAAAAGGCCAAGGCCAAGCCAAAGGCAAAACAATCTAAGAAAAAAACTTCTTAATTACTATAATTATAAATCCACGTATTTATGGGACAAAAAGTTAATCCAATTAGCTTACGAATCGGAATTAATCGCTTATGGGATTCAAAATGGTATGCCGGTAAGAAAAAATATCAGAAGATGCTGCATCAGGATTTTGCTATTGAAGAAGCAATTCGTGGAAAATTAAAGGATGCAAGTGTTTCAAAAATTGAAATACTGCGAACAGCTAACGCGGTAACCATTAATATTCATAGTGGAAAACCCGGTCTCATCATTGGACGTGGAGGTGAAACTATTGAGAAACTTCGTGAATATTTAGAACATAAGTTTGATCAGAAATTCAGTGTAAATATTGTTGAAATTAAACAACCGAATCTTGACGCACATCTGGTTGCAGAATCAATTGTTAAGCAAATTGAAAGACGAATCTCGTATAGACGAGCATCAAAAATGGCAATTGACCGATCACTTGAAGCAGGTGCTCAAGGAGTGAAGGTTCGTGTAGCGGGACGCCTTAATGGTGTCGAAATCGCTCGAAGCGAATTCTTCAGTAAAGGAAAAATTCCGTTACATACTTTTAGGGCAGATATTGATTACGCTTATTTGCCGGCAAAAACCACCTACGGTGTCATCGGTGTAAAAGTATGGATTTATAAAGGAGATGTTTTTAAAGAAGATTTGGAAGTTCAAATGACTGACGCCCCTCTTGCGGGAGAAACTAAAGACGACACGAAAAAGGAAAAGGGAAAGAAGCAAGAAAAGAAAAAGCAGGCACCGAAAAAAACAACTAAAAAACGTTCAACAACAAAGAAGAAGAAAAAAACGAAAGCTGCAAGTAAATCAACCGGCACATCAAAGAAAAAATCTACCACTAAAAAATCTACTAAGAAATAATACCTATGCTCGCACCAAAGAAGCAAAAATATAGAAAAGTATTCCGTGGACGCAGTGCCCTTAAAGGGAAGGCGTATCGTGGAAGCACTCTGAGTTTTGGAGAGTTCGCTATCAAGTCACTTGATGCAGGTGAAATAAACTCACGACAAATTGAGGCGGCTCGACGAGCTATTACCCACTACTGTAAACGTGGCGGCAAAATATGGATTCGAATATACCCTCATAAGCCTATTACTAAAAAAGGAGCTGAAACCCCAATGGGTTCAGGTAAAGGAGCTGTAGACCGTTATATTGCAACAATTAAACCGGGGAAAATTATTTTTGAAATGGATGGTGTAAGCGAAGCAGTTGCACGTGAAGCCCTTCGAAGAGCGGCACACAAATTACCGGTAAAATGTAAATTCATTAGCAGACAATCTGTATAATACCCTATTTATAAGAAACTATCATGAACACTCTCGCAGAACTTAAAAAAATGACCATTAAAGAGCTTGAACAAGAGTTTGATAAAGCAACACAAGATTTATTTAAAATTAAATTTGAAGTAAATACAGGAGCATCAAAAGCTCATCATCAAATTGGACAGATTAAGAAATATCGAGCGCAAATACTCACTGTAAAAAATCAAATAGCGGCAGAAGAAGCGAAAAAGTTTAACGCTCAGAAAGAAGTAAGCACTGCTGAAAAATAATACTCATACTCCCCTAACCTATAGCACACAATGAGAAAAATAACCGGTATAGTGACGAGTAAAAAAATGGATAAGACCCTTGTTGTAACAGCAAATCGTTATAAGAATCATCCAAAATATAAAAAACGATACCGTATCTCAAAAAAATATTTTGCACATAATCCAAATAACGAGTATGAAGTTGGAGATAAAATAACTATTTATGAAACAACTCCTTTAAGTAAACTGAAGAAATGGACGGTTGAAATGCCGAAAGGTGAGAAAAAGGAGAAAGAACCTAAAGAAACTAACGCTTAAATATTCATCATGATACAACCAGAAACACGTTTACATGTAGCAGACAATACCGGGGCAAAACTTGTTGAATGCATCAAAGTACTTGGTGGATCAAAGAGAAGATACGCATCTATAGGTGATATTATTGTTGTGGCCGTTAAAGAAGCGGCACCAAAAGGACTCGTAAAAAAGAAAGCGGTAGAAAAAGCTGTTATTGTACGTTCAAAGAAAGAAATCGGGCGAAAAGACGGTTCATATATTCGTTTTGATGAGAATGCTGTTGTTATTATCAATAAAGATTCTCAGCCAAAAGGAACTCGTGTATTCGGTCCCGTTGCAAGAGAACTCAGAGATAAAGGATTTCAAAAAATCATCTCTCTTGCACCAGAAGTAATCTAACGAATCTTAAACTACTCAGAACAATGAAAGTAAAAATGAATGACAATGTGCTCGTTATAGCGGGAAAAGACCGGAATAAAACCGGAAAAGTTACTCGCGTTTTACATAAAGCGGATAAAGTGGTTGTTGAAAAGGTTAATATGAGAACAAAGCACATCCGAAAGACACAGACCGGACCGGGAAGTAAAATCCAATATGAAGGTGCTATTCCCGCATCAAATGTTATGGTTGTGTGCCCGAATTGTAAAAAAGCAACACGAGTCGGTTATAAGAAACTGGAATCGGGAAAAAAACAACGAATGTGCAAAAAATGCAATGAAACACTTGATAAATCATCTACTAAAAAATAATCTCTAACGTTATACAACGTGGCTAAAGAAAAGACATTAAAAGATCGCTATATTAAAGAAATTGCTCCCGCTCTTAAAAAAGAGCTCGGTATTAAGAACGTTAACGCCGTACCAAAGATTACGAAAATTGTCGTTAATGCCGGACTTGGAAGCATGTATACCAGCGGATCAAAAGACTTTACTGAGTTCACCGAAAACTTTAAAGCTATTACCGGACAAAAACCGGTTGTACGTAAAGCTAAAAAAGCGATTTCGAACTTTAAACTTCGCGAGGGATTACCAAACGGCGTAATGGTAACACTCCGAGGAAAGAGAATGTATGACTTTTTGAATAAATTGGTTAATGTTGTCTTCCCTCGTATTAGAGACTTCCGTGGTATTTCAAAAAAATCTTTTGATGGAAACGGAAATTACTCGGTTGGAATTAAAGAACATACCGTATTCCCGGAAATTAATCCGGACGATATAGTAAAAGTTCATGGTCTGCAGATTTGCATTAATACGACCGCACAGAACGATGAAGATGCATTGGCACTACTCACTGCATTCGGATTCCCTTTTAAAAAGAAATAATTAATTAACTACTTATATGGCACGTAAAGCACTTATCGTAAAAACGAAGAAAAAACAGGAAGAATATATCCGAGCACTTGAAAACGGACGAAAGCCTAAATACCCTACTCGTGTTTACAACCGATGTGGTAAATGCGGTAGAAAAGGTGGTTATATGCGAAAGTTCGACTTATGCAGAATTTGTTTCCGTGAACTGGCGCAAAAAGGAAAAATTGCAGGACTTACAAAGTCATCTTGGTAAAATCTAATTATTAATACTTATCATGATTACAGACCCTATTGCAGATTATTTAACTCGAATACGAAACGCGTCATTGGCTAAAAAGACGAAAACGCGAATCCCGTACTCAAAACTTAAAGAAGGTATTTCGAAAGTACTTCAGCAACGAAAGTTTATAGAAGGGTATGAGGTGAAAAAAGACGGAACCTTCAAGGAATTGGAAATCACTTTAAAAGAATGGACTCGTGAACCTCTTGCAATTAAAAGAGTCAGTACGCCGGGACAACGAATTTATTTAAAAAACACTGATATAAAAGCGGTTAAAAACGGTCTTGGTGTCCTGGTCATATCAACTTCAAAAGGAGTTATGGCAGGAGAACAAGCACGAAAAGAGAAGGTTGGAGGAGAAGCTATCTGCGAAGTTTATTAATCAATTATTATTTATACATTATGTCACGAATAGGAAAACTACCAATTGATATACCACAAGACGTTAAGGTAGATATAAAAGACAACAAGGTAACTGTTAAAGGCCCGAAAGGCGAACTTTCAGAACAAGTGCATGAAAAAATTTCAGTAGAAAAGAAAGATGATCAAATTATCGTTACACGAAAATCAGACGATAAAAAAGCACGAAGTCTTCACGGACTCAGCCGAAATCTGATTAACAATATGGTAATTGGTGTAACAAAAGGGTTTAAAAAAGAGTTGGAAATCATCGGTGTTGGATATAAAGCACAAGCACAAGGAAGTAAAGTAACGCTGAATCTGGGGTTTTCTCACCCTGTTGAATATCAGGCACCGGAAGGAATTACTTTTGAACAAGATAAAGAAAAGAAAAATATATTGGTGGTTAACGGTATTAACAAACAAGTTGTCGGAGAAGTAGCGGCAAAAATACGTTCATATCGAAAACCTGAACCTTACAAAGGAAAAGGAATAAGATATATTGATGAATATGTTGCGAGAAAAGCCGGAAAAGCTGCAGCAAAAGCTGAATAATAAATAATATTTACTAATTTACAAGAACAATGCCATCACCGAAAGTACAAGCACGACAAAGAAGACATCAAAGAAGCGTTGGAAGAATGCATGGG
>WJKT01000047.1 GCA_014728955.1 Candidatus Peregrinibacteria bacterium | reverse complement strand
CATTTGATCAAGTGTCCCATCAATAACTCTTTCGCAAATTTCAACGAAATCGGTTTCTAAAATCGGGAGAGAATTCATGGCTTCAGGATCACCAAAACGAGCATTGTATTCGATAAGCCGTGTACCTTTTTTAGTAGCGATGAAGCCGCCATACATAATTCCTTTAAATAAAACGCCGGTCTCTTTAAAAAGAGCCTGTGCCGTTTTTTCGGTAATTTCAATTGCTTCTTTAATGTCCTGATCGCTAATAAAAGGCAATTTGTGGTCAGCGTCGGAATATGTTCCCATTCCGCCGGTATTTGGACCAACATCACCATTATATGCTCTTTTATGATCCTGAATTGCTGGCATAGGAACAATATGTTTGCCATCACAGAAAAACATCAAACTGAATTCTTCACCGATCAGTTTTTCTTCAACAACGACACGTCCAAATTTTTCAATACATTCTTTTGCATAAACAACGCCTTCTGCAATACCGTTTATATGCTCTCCGGAAACTTTAACTCCTTTTCCCCCCATGAGGCCGTCCGCTTTAATAACAAAATCGTCGCCAAGATTATTGGTTATAAACGCTTCAATACCTTCTTCTTCGGTAAATACCTTAAAGAGAGGGTTCCCCGGGACAGTATGCTTTTTAAGCAAGTCTCGTGTGAATGATTTGGAAGATTCCAGACGTGCGACCGTTTGCAGAGGAGCCATCGAGTGAATCTCAAGTTCCAATAGAGCATCAACCGCTCCATCAGCGATAGGGTCGTCCGGCCCAATAATGGCAAAATCGGGTTTTTCCGCTGAAGCTAATTTTTTAAGTTCTTCAAACGTATCAAGCGGGCCGATTTTATAGTTATCAGCTAAAGCTGCTATTCCTGGGTTTTTTGCTTTTCCGTAAGCGATAATTGAAACGTCCTGAGGGCTTCGTTTGAGTGTTTCAGCAATAACATGTTCTCGCGCACCATTGCCAACAAGAAGTATTGTTTTCATTGAATATTCGTTAAGAGCAAAAAATTATAAAAGACTGAGCGGTTCACCGTGATCTTCTTTTGATGGATGTGCTTTTCGCCGTGTTTCTTCGGCTTTTTTTAAGACGTCTTCGGTTACTTCTTTTGTTGGGTACTTTCCTGAGAAGCAGGCCCCGCAGTATCCAGTTATATCTTTATTCCCTTTTTTTACCGCTTTTTCAAGATCTTCAAGTTTTTGATAGAATACACGATCGGCTCCTATAACTTTGGCGATTGTTTCTTCGGCTAAATTATAGGCGATAAAGTCTTTTCGAGTGGGCATATCTACGCCATATACACATGGAGAGATAAGCGGTGGCGCACATGAAGCGAAATATACGTTTTTCGCACCCGCGTTTCTAACCATTTCAACTATTTTTTTCGAAGTATTTCCTCGAACAATACTGTCATCAACAAGCAGGACGTTTTTTCTTCTGAATTCAAGTTTAATAGGATTGAGTTTGAATCGTATTGACCGTTTTCGTTTCTCTTGTCCCGGCATAATAAATGTTCGTCCTATATAACGGTTTTTAACAAGTCCTTCTCGATATTTAACGCCGAGCTGATGTGCGAGAGGAATAGCCGAACTGCGGGCCGAATCGGGAACGGGAATAACAACATCAATATCCAATTTTTCTTTGAGGATTCGTTTTGCGAGGTATTCACCGAGACGCAGCCGTGTTTTGTACACACTAACGTTGTCGATGGTTGAATCGGGACGAGCCAGGTATACCCATTCAAAAAGGCACGGAGCCCATGATGGTTTCGGTGCGCATAGTTTACGATGCACATTGAACTTATTATCTATAAAGACTGCTTCTCCCGGTTGAATATCGGCAACGTGTTCAAATCCAAGTGTGTCTAGAGAAACGCTTTCAGAGGCAATAACATAATCGTTTGTCATTTTAGCGGTTCTTTTCCCCAAGCAAAGAGGGCGGATCCCGTACGGATCTCGAAATGCCACCATGCCGTGACCGGCAATGAGAGCAATAACACAGTAACTTCCTTTAAGCCTTTTATATACTTTGCTCATCGCTTTAAAAATGTGGCTTGGTGTCATCTTTTTTACCCCGAGTGCCCGTACTTCGTGTGCCAATACATTAAGAAGTACTTCCGAATCAGACTCCGTATTTAAAAACCGCATATCGCTTTCCACAATCTGCTTTTTCAATTCTTCATAGTTGGTCAGATTTCCGTTATGTACAATAGCAATACCAAAAGGGGAATTAACATAAAACGGTTGTGATTCAGATGCTTTATAGCACCCCGCCGTTGGATATCTGGTATGACCAATACCCATATTCCCGGTAAGACGCATCATGTTTTTTGTGCGAAATACGTCTCGTACAAGACCATTTCCTTTTTTAAGATGAAAATGGTCATCAAAGGTAACCATACCTGCTGAATCTTGTCCGCGATGCTGGAGCGTCAGGAGCCCATCATAGATTTCTTGTGCTACATTTTCGCTAGACATTAAACCAAGAATTCCACACATGAGCGCGTTTGTTATAAATTAAGATGAATGTAGTTTTTTTGCTGCTTTAACCGTATTTTCCATAAGGCAGGCTACAGTCATTGGCCCGACCCCACCGGGAACAGGGGTGATATAGCGTGCTTTTTTTGCAATGTTTTTAAAGTCGGCATCGCCGCATAGTTTTCCGTTTTCGTCCTTATTGCAGCCGACATCAACAAGAATGACATTTTCTTTTACCATATCGGCAGTAATAAGATTTCGTTTCCCAACCGCAACACAAACTAAATCCGCTTGAGCTGTATGAGCTTTTAAGTCTTTAGTTCGTATATGGCAAGTTGTCGGCGTTGCACCTCGGTTAAGTAACATGGTTGAGAGGGGTTTCCCCACAATATTACTTGCACCTACAATAGTTGCATCCATGCCCGCTACATCAATATCGTAATAATCAAGCATTTTGATAATACCGGCTGGAGTGCACGGAGGAAGGTCTTCAAAATCGGTGCTGAGAAACATTTTCCCGATATTATATGCCGTAAAACCGTCAACATCTTTTTTTGGATCGATTGCTTTGATTACATCAGGTGCAAAAATATGATCGGGAAGCGGTAATTGGACTAATATGCCATGAATATCATTTCGTTTATTAAGTTCGTGAATCTTTTCAATAAGTTCTTCGTTGGTAACCGACTCTTCATAGTTTATTTGTTCCCATAAAATGCCGGTTTTCTCACATGCTTTACGTTTTTGTTTGATATACGAAAGGCTTGCCGGATTATTCCCAACAAGAATGA
This sequence comes from Candidatus Peregrinibacteria bacterium, assembly GCA_014728955.1. Classification (GTDB taxonomy): domain Bacteria; phylum Patescibacteriota; class Gracilibacteria; order UBA1369; family PNNO01; genus PNNO01. The sequence continues at coordinate 5,133 of WJKT01000047.1, read as the reverse complement.
CGACAAGTTTAGGGGATATCGATTGTGATTGAAGAGTTGCCACCTCGTTTTTGAGGTTATCCAGAAGATCGTTTGCAACTTTTCTGCCATCTAATACATTCATATATGTGCGCAAAGAGACGCGGATATACTAACAGGAAAGATACGGAGTGGCAAACTATTTAACGACAATGTTTACAATTTTACCGGGAACGAATATTTCTTTGACTACAGTGCCTTTTTCGATGTACTTTTGTATTTTTTTTATCTTTTTGGCACGATGAACAGCATCGTCTTTTTGAATATCAATCGGTGCTTCAAACGTGGCACGAACTTTCCCGTTTACCTGTACGACGATCTGCACGGTATCTTCGGTGATCAATTCTTCGCTATAGGTAGGCCATTTGGCGTTAAATACGCTGTCTCCCTGGTTAAGTGTTTCCCATAATTCTTCCGCAAGGTGTGGTGCGAGCGGAGCAATAAGTTTTACCGCAATTTTTTTGGATTCATAGTCTATTCTTGTCTTGCTGGCACTGTTAGTGAATTCCATAAGCGCTGAAATAGCAGTATTAAACTGGAATTTCTCCATATCTTCCGTCACTTTCTTAATTGTTTTGTGGAGCATTTTTTGCAATGTTTCTTCGTCTTGCACGTCAGCTTTTGTATAAATGAGATCATAGAATTTGTCGACGAAACGGGCGATACCTTTAATGCCACTGTCATTCCAGTCTCCACCATCGGTGAATGGCCCCATGAACATTAAATACATACGGAAGACATCACTACCGTACTGTTCCACAAATTCATCGGGAGAGACCGTATTCCCTTTTGATTTTGACATTTTTGCGCCGTCCTTGGTGATTAACCCCTGATGGACTAGTTTCTTAAACGGTTCATCAAAATCTATAAAATTAAAGTCATGCAGCGCTTTTGTGATAAATCGTGCGTAAAGCAGATGCATACATGCATGTTCGGGACCGCCTATGTACATATCTACCGGCAGCCATGTGTCGGTAAGATGTTTATCAAACGCTTTTTCAGTATTGTGAGCATTTGGATATCGTAGGAAATACCAGCTTGAACAAACAAAAGTATCCATTGTATCTACCTCTCGCTGTGCGGGTTTTCCGCAGCTCGGGCATTTTGTATGAACAAAATTATCAACCGTTGCAAGAGGGGACTCTCCTTTTGGATTAAAATCGACACCTTCAAGTGGCAGTACAACTGGTAGATCTTCTTCGGGAACAGGAACTTCTCCGCAGTCGTTACAATAAACAATCGGAATTGGCGCTCCCCAGAATCGTTGTCGTGAAATAAGCCAGTCACGCAGTTTATATTGTGTTGTGAGCTCGCCTTTTTTTCCTTTTTCCAAAGCCTTTGTGATTGCTTTTCGTGCCTCGGAAGAAGGGAGCCCATCAAATGTTTCCGAATTGATCAAAATCCCATCATCGGTGAAGGCTTCATCGAGAGGAAGCTCAGACCCATCTGCCGGTTTGATAACCTGAGTAATAGGAAGTTTGTATTTTTGGGCAAAAGCGAAATCTCGTTCATCGTGTGCCGGTACTGCCATGACCGCGCCCGTACCATAGCTTGCAAGTACATAATCTGCTATCCAAACGGGAATAATCTTTCCATTAATTGGATTTTTTACATATGCTCCGGTCTCGACACCTGTTTTTTCTCTTCCTTCTGCGCTCCTGTTAATGTCGGTTTCTTTTTTTGCTTTTTCTACATAATCGTTAACATTTTCTTTGTGAGAATCAGTGGTGATATCGTCTACCAGCTTGTGTTCCGGAGCAAGCACCATATAGGTTGCCCCAAATAACGTATCGATACGTGTTGTAAAAACTGTAATGGTTTTGCCGGTTGGCTTTTTTGTTGAAGGGTCAACAACATCAAAGACAATGGTGCTTCCCGTGCTTTTGCCAATCCAGTGTTCCTGCATAAGCTGTGTTTTCTCCGGCCAATCAAGATCACTAAAATCAAGTAGTCTTTCGGCATAATCACGAATATTGAAAAACCACTGTGAAAGATCCTTCTTTGTAACTTCTGCATCACATCGTTCGCACTGTCCTTCAACTACCTGCTCATTTGCTAAAACGGTTTGACATTGAGGACACCAATTGACGGGAGATTTCTTTTTATATGCCAATTTATGGTTGTATAATTGAAGAAAGAGCCATTGTGTCCATTTGTAATAATCCGGATGACTTGTGCTGATTTCCGTTGACCAATCATACATAGCTCCCATAGCGTTCAGCTGTTTTTTCATATAGTCGATATTTTTTTTCGTACTTTTTTGAGGGTGAACGCCGTGTTTAATTGCATAATTCTCGGCCGGTAGCCCAAAACTGTCGAACCCCATAGGTTCATACACATTGTATCCTTGCATACGCTTATATCGTCCCCATGAATCGGATGGAGCAAAATTATACCAGTGGCCGATATGCAATTTATCTCCCGAAGGATAGGGGAACATGACCAAATTATAATATTTTTTTCGGTCTTTGTCGTTGAGATCTGTTGTATATAAAGACATTTCTTTCCATTTTTTTTGCCATTTTTCTTCGGCTTCTCGAGCATTATAGAGTGACATGAGCGTGTAGAGTGTTAAATATAAGTGTATATACGCAAAAAAGCAGAATCAGTATAGCTAATTTCTGTATAAATCTCTACCGCGTTTGTAATTGTTCCCCCAGTGGTGTTGATATGTCTTTTACAACAACTGCCGAAAGTACCTTTTCCCCTTCTTCGTCAAAAACAGGAATAAGCGTAATTAAGTAATCAATATAGGTGCCTGAGCTGGTTTGCACTCGTATAGGGCCAATGCCTGATCGCTTTTTAGGATCTTTATTGTAATCCATCAAAGTATTTGCCAATTGTGTTAAATCTTTTGGATGAATAAGCGTTAAAACATTAAGCGGCTGATTTGTATCAAGGGTGATATGGTGAATTTCTTCGAGTTTTGGGGAGATATATTTAATAGAGCGATCAGTATTAATGATGGCAAATTCATCATCCCGATTATCTATAAGATCGCGATAAAACTGTTCATCGTGAGAGGTTTCGGCTTCTTCATGCTGCAAAATAAACGCTTGCAAATGAGTGTGGTCTATCTCATGAGCAATTTTTTCCTCGCCAACAATAAAAAGCACGGAACTCATAGTGATGAGAAACATGCACGTTGCGATGACAAACATTTTTCTATTAGTAAATAGTGAAGCCATTTTTATTATTGTTGTTTGTTTTTGCTATCGAATAATATACCGGTTTTAACCATATTAAATTATGACATAAAAAGCCTAAAAAGTCAACGACAGAACGGGGTCTCGCGCTGTTTTACAATTCGGCCAAAATATTATATAATTAACTTAGCAAAAACAAACATATGAAAATAAAACATACTGTCAAACCGCTTTATCTCTTTGTTGATACACTCAACAATCTTTCGTGGCTGTCTGCAGCCATGATAATAACCCTTGTAGGCCTTTCCGCATTATGGGTGATAGGGGCTCTTTTTATTGTTTTCTCCGTATAGTAGCTACGAAGAATAGTTGAAAAATTCTTTAACGGTTTCCCATACCAGATGTGCGGTATCTATTTTTTTCTCTTGCAGCTTAATAATATACCATGCATATTTTTTGGCGCAGTATAAATGAGCTTCACGCGATTTTCGCATGAGTGAATCATTTGTTTCGTGTATATGATCGGTTTCAATTGCTTGCTTGGTTCGTTCTCCGTCAATAACAATAGAAAGGTCTGATCGTAAGAGGTATTTGTTGATTTGTTCCAGCCATTCCTCGTTTGATCCTTTTGCAATGCCCCATGCAATACCGGTTCCGATGTAATCTTCTGCGACAATGGTTTTTCCATCCATCAACAATGATTTTAATGTTTCTTGATGCTGATGACGATTGATGGTGAACCATAGTTGTAGCTCTTCTTCTGATATCTTCTGTGATCCGTCACGCAGGATTCTGTTAAGATGAGGCCCTGATGGTTGTAAATCATAAATGGGATACTTGATATATAGAGGATCATACCCTTCTTTTTTAAGTCGTTCACATAAAATGCGTGCATGCGTTGACTTACCGATGTTATTAATACCGTAAAAGGTGATAAATTTTCCTCTGAGCATAGTAAGAATTAACGAGTATCTGTTGAGCCGAAACCGCCTCGAGAAGCAGTATTCATTGTATCCACTTCTTCCCAGGATAATTTATCTATCTTGATAAAAACCCCTTGGGCAATCTTTTCTCCTCTTTGAACTGTAACAGAATTTTCCGTAAAGTTATATACTTGAATTTTTATTTCATCTTGCTCACCGCAATAATCGTGGTCTATGATACCAAGTCCATGCGGAGGAGTAAGCCCTTTTTTCTTTGGTGTACTACTACGCGAAGCTACAACAAGCATGTATCCATCGGGAACGGCTACAATAATATTCCCGGGCACCAAACTGATTTCCTTTGGAGGAATAGTTGTTTCCTCACGTGCAATAATATCAAAACCAACCGATCCGTTTGTTTCATATTCTGGAAGCGGGAGGTCTTTGTCGATACGTTTGATTTTTACATTAAAGCTCATGTTGTTTTGGGAATTCATTAAGAACTAAAGAATATAATTCGTCAAAGAGTGTACCGTCAATAATCCGTCCATGTCCAGGAATAATCACATCTGCTTTTGAAAAAATCAGCTTCATACTCTTATAAAACTGCGGTGAAACGCCATTAGCTGAGAATCCGTCTCCTCGGATAATATCTTCACGAATAATATCACCGGCCATCACGTATCGCGTGTTATTTTCTGTGTATTGCACGGAGCAGTGACCTTTAAAATGACCGGGAGTTTTAAAAAACGCAATGCCGTCCGGAATGTGCTTTTGTAGTAGTGTCTGATCGTGATAAATGCTGCATTTCCCTGTTTTTAAATCAAATACCGCATGTTCGGAAATTTGTTTTGCATTAGGAAACAGCGTGTTGTTTGAAATATGATCAAGGTGGAAATGCGTATTAATAATGTGCGTAACATCTGAAGGATGTATATTATGGTGTGCCAGTGCATCGAGCACCTGTTGTCGGTAGGCCAATGTACCGGTATCTACCAGTATTATGGCATCTTTAATGGCAATAAGCGTTACACTCGAAGTGAAAT
>WJKT01000046.1 GCA_014728955.1 Candidatus Peregrinibacteria bacterium | reverse complement strand
CTCATGATCCATTCACAAATTATGAGATTGGTTGCTTCTTATATTTCACAGAAGTCCAGCACCTAGTAGGCTTCATGAGATCTCGCAGTCATGCTTTATGAATTAGTTTATCCTATTTTAAAATATACAGAGATAGATTCCACTCACGAAGTCGGGTTTATGCGACTTTCACATCAGAGCTAAAGTCTCCAGCCTCCGGTGTTTGGCTATCTACCTCTGCACAAAATTGTTTAACATTAAACGTTACTTTATCGCGAAGTATGTAATACACCGCTGTTGCGAATTTATTTGCCATTATTGCACGAGCTTTTAAAGGATGATGTACCTCTTTTAACTCAGCATAAAGTCGTCCGATTGATTCAGATTTTTGTGATGCATTTGTCACTATTTGCATATAAGCCCATTTTAAATGTGGATTGCCACATTTCCGTTTCCCATGCCCTAACACTTTCCCATTGGAGCTATGCTCAGGTAAAGCTAGTCGACAAAATGAGGAGTAGTCTTGACGTTTTTTAAAACGGTTTATCTCACTCGTCTCATAGAGTATCGTTGTTGATATTGTTGGACCGATACCGGGTATTTGTTGCAATAAAGGTAATTCTTCACAAAAATCAATATACGCTTGTTTTAAAATGTGGCTTTCAATGTTTTTTATTGCAGAATCAAGGGATTCAACTACGGACAATTCCTCTGTAGCACCAAATCGAATAGCTTCATCAGAAATCGTACTGAGGCCTGCTTTTCTACCTTTCTTACTTTTGTCAATATGTGTTAATCCCTGCTGATAAAAACTTAAAGTACGGTAAGCTAAAAGTTTAGAGCGTTGATTCACAAGTTTATTTCTTCTACGAGTTAGGTCACGTGTTGAACGAATTGATGCAGGACAACTATATGATAAAGGAAATAAACCTGCCCGTAATAAATTGGCTATCTTATGAGCATCTAAACGATCGTTTTTCTTTTTATCACAATGAATAGCTTTCATATAGTAAGCATGCCCGAGATAAACATTAATGTTAAAGGATACACAACTGTCGACAAACCAATACCAATTAAATGTCGATTCCAAACCGACTGCAAGACTCGCCCTAAATGGTTCTATAACTTTAAGAAATTGTGAAAAATCACAAGATAGTTTTCTTCGTAATTTTATGGTTCCATCTGCTGTCATAATGCATATTACCATTGAATTTGAATGAAGATCCACTCCACAATAGTACTTACAATTAAGTGTTAAAAAGTTCATGAGTTCCTCCTTGTTATTCAGATTTTTGTTATTATTGGTTATCTGAATTTACTAAATGGGGGGAACTCTATTAAAATCACGAAGATAAAAACGTATAAAGTTTTGAATATCGTGCCAAATTCAGAATTGAACTACACTTGTTATACTTCGCGTCCTTCGTTAATACTGAATATGGCAGGTGGCTTTTGCCCCCTTACACCCCGGCTGAAAATGCGACTCCGTATTCACCCAGAAATTTTTCTTTCATCCTCTCAACCCCTCAAGGGGTGGTACGTACGTATACTGTAAATCGCCCTACCTGGGAAAACCAGGCACAAAAAAACTATACTGAAACTTCTTTAATATTTTCACATTCATTTTTGTTAAAGCAATAAAGCGTCCCTTGGTACGGCTTCCTTCAGATTCCACCTCACGGTGGACACCCTTGCCTTTTGCTACAGTTCGCTGTCGACTGCGCCCGTTCAGGACTTTCACCTTAAAGAATAGCGCCATGCATGGCGCACAACCAAAAAGCCCGAGTTCTTAACGAATTCGGGCTTATAACGAAAAAAAATCCAAATGCATCTAATTAAGCAGGGATAAGACCATCCTCAAAGTCGCTCGTTAGATTCAAAAAACAACCTCTACACATTCTTGGTTTTTCTTTCCCGGTTCGGTAAATGGCTCTCAAGCTTTCCTGCCTCAATTTCGTCAATCCAGAATCGACGATTCATAGAAAGTGCCCTTTTAGAATTAACGCTTAGACGCCTTTCATTCATGCCAAGTTTATATCCCCCAAGCTTAGCAAATGTACGAAGCAAAGCTGATGGAATTAGTAGAGGAGCTGTGTGAGTTAGATACTTTAGCTCCGACAAAACGAATCTTTTGCCTTCACCCTCAGCACCGCCAAATTCTTCTCTTAGCCAGGACTCTCTATTATGCAACACACCAATATCAAAATAGCGGTTAAACTCTTCAAATAGGGAATAATTGTGAGAATGATAAACGGAAGCATCAGAACGATATGCAATAGAATAGCCTGCAAGAATTAATTTGGCAGCTACTACCGTATCTTCCCCAAATATAGACCTTTTGGGAAATCCCCCGGCATTCAATAATGTATTTCTTCGATACGCTGCAAAAGAATCCGACAAAAAGATTGTTTTAAATCCGAATTTAGAAATATCATTCTTAGTCTTAACTTGATTGGAATCGGCATAATTAAAAAGCCTTGCATGTGCAGCAATAGGGCCTGCGTCCTTTGAAGGAAGCTGTCTTCCGCATACGGCAGCGGTTTCTGGATTATCAAAAGGTGCAAGAAGATTGCTGAGAGAATCGCTACTACTCATAATTGCATCCTGCGTCATGAATACAAGGATATCGCAATCATCTAATAACTCGACTGCAAGTTGCCTTGTTCCTCCATGGTCGAAATCCCTTTGTTTGATACGATGAACTTCGAAATTTTGCTGTGTGCAAATATCTCTTGTCCCGTCTTTAGATTCAGAATCAATAGCCAGAATTCTGTGTGGACAAAAACTCTGCATTTTGAGGCTTTTTATCCAAGCATCAAGATAGGGCTCTGCGTTATATGTGGGAACTGCTAATCCTACTTTTGAATTACTCATGCATTTTGGCCTTACATAACTTTTTTTCTAATGAGTTAGGCATATTTTTTAAAAGGTATCCAAGTTTATAAAAATCAAATAAGGGAAGAATAACAATACCCTGAGAAAGAATAAATCTTACTGGATTTTTTAGCACAAAAAATGCGCTTTTGATTATAAATTTAAACTTGCTCTGAGTTACCCGCAGCAAAACCTTCAGAGCAGTTACTTCCTGTATGAAGGATACATTGCAGTCTACATAGTCAAGAATACTCAATAAGTTTTGCAGTCCCTTATCGGTTTTGTCTAAAAAAACAGGATTTGATTCTATATCGCCATTTAATATTGGATTTTCTATATGTGTAATGGAAATTGAATGATTATTTAATTCAAATCCAAAAAGCGTATCTTCATGACCATATTGCCCAATTCTTTCATCAAACTTTATTTGCTCTAAGACAGCTCTTTTTACAAGAAAGTTATTTGTCATAAAGGATTGGTTCGGAGTAAGTTTTCTTTCATGTGCCCGCTTGCTTTCTTTCAGAACACCGTATTTCCAATGAAGAAACTGACTCCTGCCTTTTGGTCTTTGACCGTAGATTCTTCCCCCGCACACAATACGGCAATTTTCATCAGTAACATAAGGCATATACTGTTTTATAAAATCTTTGCTGATTATTTTGCAGTCGCAGTCGAGGAACAACATTGCGTCATAATTTGCATGGGCGAGAAAAAGATTTCTTATTTTCGATCTACCAATATTTTTAACAAGCTCGATGTATGTATGTTTTGAGCAAACTTTGCCATTTATTTCCTTGTACTCCTTCTGAGAAGAATCATCAATTAAAACAAGTTCCGCTTTCACCCCTTCATCTTCTAGTTGATTGGCTAAATCGCTAACAAGCGGTCTTACGTCATAATTATAAATTGGAATGCAAATAGATATCATTTTTTGCTCAATTGCTTTTTAATCAATTAGCTTAAAACTCTGGCAAGTGATTACTTGTATAAAATTTTTCTTTCAATTCCATATAATTTATTTACAAACATATAAATAGGAATTTGAGACAGAACAGGAAGATAGAAAAAATGATTGTAAAAAATTGAAAGCACAATACTTTGTAGAAAAATGGGATAAATGAATATGCCGGAATTCTTTCGCAACAGCCTGCCATAGACGAAACGAGAAGAAACACCAATTAAAAAAGAGAAAATTAACACTCCAAAAACAAAAAAATCTCTTAATGGCCCGTCATATGCTGTTGAGACATTAAAAGCATAGGACACAAGATGATTTTTTTT
>WJKT01000045.1 GCA_014728955.1 Candidatus Peregrinibacteria bacterium | reverse complement strand
CCATATATCACTTTGGGGGCTTTCTTTTTTTGTTTTTTCTCAATACTCGATAACAGTGATTTAACCTTGTCACTTGTTTGAGAATCTTTTTTTTGACTGTCGTAACTGATATTCATAAAAGAGATAAAGGTTAAACACTAAAGATAATAGGCTTCTATATTGAGGCTCATATTTTCCAGTCCGTTTTCAAGCACCTGAACGCTCATTGTATTAACAGAGAATTTCCTGCTATCGCTTTCAAGTGCTTCCAAAAAATTAATAATATTACGATGAGTCCCCGAAATATTTGTCGTTATCGAAAGAATGCTAAAATTACCATCTCTATTATTTGTTAAACCAAAACTTAATGAATTAATGGTTGCTTCGTTTTCTTCCGAATGCTTTGCCAATGTTTTTATTATCTTTTCTTGCTGAAGAGAATCCGGAATGGAAATGAGCACATCTTTTTGTGTCACTTCGCTTCCCTCAAAAGAGTCTTCAACAGATTGCAATTTACTTAATGCGTTTTGTGCCCTACTGAGCTCCATTTCTTTTTCCGCAATTTCATCAACCGCTCCGTCAAATGATTCTTTTTTTGGGAATACAAAAAGAAATAACCCGGCAACGGCAACAACAAGCAGTACCAGGGCAAAAATTGTTTTTCCGGCTGAAGAGCTTGTCTGTGTAGGTTGTTTGATAGCCATAATTGATTACATACGTTAAAAAATAGTAATTATCGTCGCGCAACTGCATCTTCCTCATCTGAAGAAGCTGCTTGCTCATATGAAGGACGATAGGCAACACTTAATATAAATGAAAGAACCGTTTCTTGATCTTCCGAGACGCTTTTACTGATAGAAGGAACGAACACCTCTTCGAAATCAGGGTTTTCATTAAAGTTTTCTATTGTTTTCGCCACAGCATTTAATAATTTTCGCACATCACGTGAAGGATAAGTCTGTGCATTGAGCGTTATTCTTCCTCCCTCAGCACCGCTGTACGAGGTAAATTCAACCATAGCGCGCAGTGCAACATTATCTTTTGGTGCAATATCTTGCAATAAATCAAGAACCTCCGACCATGAAATTTCCGCTTTTTCAACAGCATCCAACGTACTGATAGCATTTTGTGCCGAAACAACTTCGCTTTGTTGAAGCTGGTCAAGTTGATTGTTCACTTCCGCAAGCTCCTGCTCAATACTTTGCAATTGCTGCTCAACGGCCTGTGTCTGTGAAGCATAATAGCCATACGCAAGACCGACCCCCAGCACAAAGATAAATGACAGAAGTAGTAAAAATGGGAATTTTTTTGTTTGCACCATAGTGTTATTTTTTATTTTTATTTTATTTATCTATATATTATACTACTAAACCAGCTTAAAAGCAATAAATAACGCCTTACATGAGCCGTTTACACAACAATGCAACATCACAAGAGAGAAAAAACTTCATTATGCATAATGAATCATTTGTTTGCGAGCACTGCGGCAAGCCAAATCCCCCTCTTAAAGCAGGATGCAGAAACCATTGCCGCTTCTGTTTATATTCAAAACACGTTGATCATGATATTCCCGGCGACAGAAACAGTGACTGCGGAGGATTAATGAAACCCGAATCACTCGATCAATCCGGCAAAAAAGGGTATATCATTATTCATACCTGTAGTATATGCGGAAAAACAATACGAAACAAATGTGCACCGGATGATTCGATTGATGCTATGATTACCGTAAGCAAACCTCATTAATATGCCTGCACACGTATTACAACGCATTACAGATAATGTCCCCGAAAACGCAACCGTTGTTGCAGCCTTTTCGGGAGGACCCGATTCCGTTTATTTGATTACACAATTATTGCAAGCTCGCAAAAAAAAGCAGTTTGAGATCATTCTTGCCCACTTCAATCATCAGCTACGTGGAAAAGAAAGTAATGATGATGCGTTATTTTGCAAACAATTTGCCAAAACCCATCACCTGAAAATCGAGATGGAAACAAAAGATATCGGCAGCTTACAGGGGAATACTGAAGACAATGCCAGGCATCATCGCTATACGTTCTTACGAACTGTGAAGCAGCGTCATCAGGCATGGCGCATTGTTACCGGACACCATCTCGACGACAATATCGAAACCTTTCTTATGCATTTCCTACGCGGAAGCGGCATAAAAGGACTCCAGGGTATGCAAACGCTTTCATCCGATCTTTTCCGTCCGTTACTGGATGTGCCGAAAAAAGAAATTCTTGCATATCTTGAACAAAACGATATGTCTTTTTGTGTTGATAAAACTAATAAAGACACAACGTATACCAGAAACAATATCAGACATACCATTATTCCGCGTTTGCGATCTATACAGCCTTCACTCGACGACATTTTTATACGACAATGGCATATTCTTTCAGAAAATCAATCGTATGTGGAAACCATGGCGCATAACGTGATACGCAAATACCGTGAAGAAAAAGGCGGTATGCCATTAGACACGTTTAAAGATCAGCATCCTTTTTTACAGCATGTTATTCTTCATGAACTGTACAGCAGCTACCACAATAAATATAACGAGAACAACCCTGTGTCATATGCAACCCTGCAACGCGCCCAACGTGCTATTAATGAAGCAAAAACGGGAACCTCGGTGCCATTTGGACCCAAGACCTTGCTTTCCGTAGATGCCCGTCAACTTTATATCCATCCACAGAAAAAAAAGCAAAAACCCTTTCCAAAAACAACGTTATCAATACCAGGAGAGACAACGTATGCACATGGAAGAATTAACGCATCAATTGAAAACCACGCTCCTTCCGATATGTCGCGCGATATCTATCTTGATTATCACACATGCACATTTCCTCTTTATGTTCGTTCACGAAAAAAAGGTGACACATTCACCAATATCGGCATGAAAGGATCACAAAAACTGCAAGATTTTTTCGTCAACAATAAAATATCTTCGAAAAAGCGCAATAACATTCCGCTCATTGTAGATAAGAACGACACCATTCTTGCAATTGGCACCCATGCTATTTCAAATCATCATAAAGTCAGTGATGCCACTGAAAAAATCATCAAGCTTTGCATTACACCTTCCCTTGAAAACAATGTAAAATAAAGTAAACTGTAGTTACTTTGCCTAACACACTTATTTGTCATGGATCCTAAACTTAAAATGCCTCCGAAAAAACCAAAGAACAGTTTTTTTTATCTTATCGTTTTTGCACTCATCATTACTGCGGTTGTTATTATTTTCAATCCCGGTGAAGGCGGTGCCGAAAAGGTAACAATGAATACGTTTATCGAGCAAGTGCGCAATGAGGAAGTAAAAGCACTCGAAGTTAAAAACGAACGTATCGATATAACGCTGGTGGACGACACAAAAGAATTTACCTATAAAGAAAAAGGACAAACTCTTCGTGAAATACTACAAGATGTACCACAAGATATTACAAATGATATAGACACGGAAATCATTTCAACAGAAGGAGAAGAATTATGGTACAACTTACTACTCAGCATTGTTCCGTTCCTGCTTATTATCGGGTTCTTTGTCTTTATGATGCGACAAGCCCAAAGCAGCAACAACCAGGCGATGTCATTCGGAAAAAGTAAAGCACGACTCCACGATAAAGAAAAAAATCGTACAACCTTTAAAGATGTTGCCGGTGCAAAAGAGGCGAAAGAAGATCTTATTGAAATTGTTGATTTCTTAAAAAGCCCAACCAAATACACACAAATGGGAGCAAAAATCCCAAAAGGTGTGATCCTTGTCGGCGGACCGGGAACCGGTAAAACCTTGCTTGCCCGCGCCGTTGCAGGTGAAGCGAATGTACCATTTTTCAATATTTCCGGATCTGAATTTGTGGAAATGTTTGTGGGTGTTGGTGCAAGCCGTGTACGGGATTTGTTTAAAAAAGCAAAAAGAAACGCTCCTGCGATTGTATTTATTGACGAAATAGATGCCGTTGGAAGACAACGTGGTGCCGGTCTGGGCGGCGGACACGACGAACGGGAACAAACATTAAATCAAATTCTCACCGAAATGGACGGTTTTGAAAAAGATACCAATGTAATTGTTATGGCGGCTACAAACAGACCCGACATTCTTGATCCGGCATTAATG
>WJKT01000044.1 GCA_014728955.1 Candidatus Peregrinibacteria bacterium | reverse complement strand
TTAAAATACCTTCAAGTTCTGCTATTAGTGCCATTTTTTCTTTATATTCATCTTCGATTTTTTGACGTTCAAGCCCCGCGAGTGTCTGCAATCTCATTTCTAGAATAGCGGTTGACTGCTTATCTGAAAGCTTAAATTGTTTCATTAGCGCAGCGTGTGCATTTTCTTTTGTATCAGATTTTTTAATAGTTTCAATAACCGCATCGATATTGTCGATAGCGATTTTTAATCCTTCTAAAATATGGGCCCTGGCTTTTGCAACACGCAGTTCATATTCCGTTCGTTTGGTAACAACTTCTTTTCTGTGGATAATAAAAAATTCGAGTACTTGTTTGAGATTGAGAAGACGAGGTTGTAAACCATCAACAAGAGCAATCATGTTCATATTGAAATTGGTTTGCATCTGCGTATTTTTGTATAGTTGATTCAATATTTTTTTCGGAAATGAGTCTTTTTTCAGTTCTACGACGACACGTATGCCATCTTTACTTGATTCGTCTCGAATATCGGTAATGCCAACGATTTTTTTATTGCGAACGAGGTCGGCTATTTTTTCAACAAGTGATGCTTTGTTTACTTGATAAGGAATTTCGGTAATAACGATTGAATGCCGTCTTCCTTTTCTTTCTTCTATAGATGCACGCGCTCGCATAGTCATTCCGCCTCGGCCGGTAGCATATGCTTCTTTTATGGCGTCTGTATCGTATATTTTGGCAGCAGTAGGGAAGTCGGGAGCTTGTATAAATTCCATTAAATCTTCAATGGTTGCTTCCGGATTATCAATAAGATGAATGAGTCCGTCCACCAATTCACCAAGGTTGTGCGGAGGGATCGATGTTGCCATGCCAACGGCAATACCGGTTGTTCCGTTGAGTAATAATTGTGGAATTTTTGAAGGTAATACAGACGGTTCCTTATAGCGTCCATCGTAATTATCGTGCCAACTGACCGTTTCTTTATCTATATCTGCTAAGACTTCATCTGATATTTTCTTTAATTTTGCTTCTGTGTAACGCATTGCCGCTGCGCTGTCGCCGTCAATTGAACCGAAGTTACCTTGGCCGCGTACGAGAGGGTATCGCAATGAGAAATTTTGTGCCATCCGAACCATTGAGTCGTATACGGCACTGTCGCCATGCGGATGGTATTTCCCAAGTACTTCACCTACAACGGCTGCCGATTTACGGAACGACGAATTAGATCGTAGTCCCAGCGAATGCATGGCATAAAGAATTCTACGATGTACCGGTTTCAATCCATCGCGTACATCAGGTAATGCTCGGGAAATAATCACACTCATGGCGTAGTCAAGATACGACTCTTCCATTTCACGTGTGATACTTCTTTTATGAAGATTCCGGGCAAATGTTATCTGTTCTTCCTCGTTTTTATCGCTTGTATCCTTGCTATTTTCATCATCGGGCAACAATTCGCTTTGTTCTTTATTTTCCTCGTCGGCCATGGGTATGTATTAGTAACAGAAATCAAAAGGCTATCAATAAGGGAGCCGCTGCATACTTTAGCATAAAAAATGATGTAATGCATAGGAATTTTTTTAATGGGTAGTTTCTTGAGAAAAATCTCAAAATTTGCTATAATATAAAGAATTTTTAACGATCAGCTATGGCTGAAGATGCTAAACAGCAGCAACAAAAAAAGGAGCAAGAGGTTAATCCTAAGGCTGAAAAGCCGGGAAAGGGCGCTCCGCAGTGGATTGAAAAAAACGCTGAACAGAATAAAACCGGTGATGATTTGCCTGCATGGGTAAAGAATGCAAGTGAAAAAGAACAGCAGCCTTCTCAAAAAACCGCCGAGCAGCCGGTTGCGAAAGCTGAGGCTAAATCTGCCGAGCAGCCTGTAAGTCAGCAAAAGCAAGAAGAGAGCACGCAAGATGAGCACAATAAGGCTCGGGATAAAGCGGCACAGAAGAAAAGTATCTTTGACAATTTCAAAGAAATGTTTTCTTTGAGTGATAAAAACAGAGCTGAATATGCTCGTGAAGCTACTAAAAAAGCTGCTCAACAAAAGGGGAAAAAGGTAAAAGAGAAGCCGATGACCCCTGAAGAAAAGAATCGTTTTAAAGAGGCGGAAAAAGCATATCAAGAAGGATTGGCGACAATACGTGATCTTATTTCACCGTCATCGATGGATATAGAATTTGATTCCATTCGTGTTGAAGGAATGTATGCGCAGACATTCTATGTGTATGCATACCCACGCTATCTTGATTCCAACTGGCTTTCTCCGGTTATAAATTTTGATGTGACTATGGATATAGCGCAATTTATTTATCCGATTGACTCGTCAGCCATTATGAAAGTGCTGAAGCGAAAAGTTGCACAAATGCAATCATCTATTCGTATGGCTGCTGAAAAAGGAAATGTTAGTGATCCTGCCGTAGAGACCGCTTTGCAGGATGCTGAAGAATTGCGAACACAAATACAGCGCGGTCAGGAAAAATTTTTCCAGTTTGGTTTGTATATAACCATTTACGCGGAAGAAAAAAAGAAACTACGAAAAGTGGCAAAACAACTCGAAAGTGTTTTGGGCGGGAAATTGGTAATGACAAAAAAAGCTGATTTTCAAACTGAACATGGTTTTAATTCAACCTTACCACTCTGTATTGATGAGCTTGAAGTGATGTTAAACATGAATACATCCCCACTTTCTACCATGTTTCCTTTTAATTCTGCAGAATTAACATCCAATAAAGGTATTTTATACGGCCTTAATCGGCATAATGACAGCTTGATTATTTTTGATAGATTTTCTTTGGAAAATGCCAATTCAGTTGTCTTTGCCAAGTCCGGTGCCGGTAAATCATACGCAGTTAAATTGGAAGTTTTACGGTCGTTAATGTTTGGAACCGATGTGATTATTATTGATCCGGAAAATGAATATGAAGCACTGTGCGATACGGTTGGAGGATCTTATATGCGTGTTTCGTTAAATGCCGATAGGCGTATTAACCCATTTGATTTACCCGCTCCCATTAAAGATGAGGTTGTTCAGCCGGGTGATTTACTTCGATCAAACATTATTTCATTGCATGGACTTCTTAAAATTATGCTTGGAGGGGTGTCTGCCGAAGAAGAGGGTATGCTTGATAAAGCGTTAACCGATGTGTATGCACTTCGCGGTATAACTATGGAAACCGAAGACCCCTCTTCGTTTCCGCCGCCGACAATGGAAGATCTATATGACATTTTAAATTCAATGGAAGGCGCAAAAGGACTGGCGACACGATTAGCTAAATTTACTCAGGGAACGTATGCAGGTATTTTTAATAAACCTACCAATATTGATTTAACATCAGGATTGGTTGTATTCAGTATACGCGATTTGGAAGATGCTCTTCGGCCGATTGCGATGTATATCATTCTTAATTTTATTTGGAATAGGGTTCGTAGCTCGCTCAAAAAGCGATTATTGGTTATTGATGAGGCCTGGTCTCTTATGCAGCATGAAGATTCGGCGAAATTCTTGTATGGACTGGTAAAAAGAGCTCGAAAATACTATTTGGGTGTAACCACTATCACACAAGATGTGGAAGATTTTGTGAAGAATTCTTTTGGAAAACCGATTATTACCAACTCGTCAATGCAGTTATTGTTAAAACAAGCACCGGCGGCATTGGAAATGTTACAAAAAATATTCAATCTTACTGAAGGAGAGAAGTATATGCTACTTAACAGCGGTGTTGGACAAGGACTGTTCTTTGCCGGGAATAAACATGTTGCTATTCAGGTTATTGCTTCATATGGAGAGGATCAATTGGTAACGACAAATCCGGAAGAAATGCTGCAGGCTGAAGCGCAACAGGCTGAGTATGAAGGAGAAGCGACGCAGGAAGAATCGACAACACCACCTTCTCAACCGGAACCTCAATCGCAAGAATTGAAAAAAACACAGGAGTCGAAAGAAGAAAAAACAGAGCAGGTGCCCCAGGAGCCGAAAGAGTCGAAAAAAGAATCAAAACCGGAAAAACCTGAATCAAAGCAGACAACAGATTCTGAATCAGCGTCTGAATCGACTGTGGCACAACCGGAATCACAACCGGAAATCAAAGAAAAGGAGGAGTCCGACGATGTTAACGATGAGTTGCCAGGGATATAGCTTCTGTCAGTTGATCGGCTTCATCAGTAATAACTGTGTCGGGAATTACACCTGTTGTCCCTACTGAGACTCCTTTTGGAGATGTCCACTTTGCTATGCTTAATTTGAGTGAAGACCCGTCATAATATGAAATAACTTCTTGAATTTTATCTTTGCCAAAACTTTGTGCTCCAACAATAGTTGCATCGCTTTGCTCTTGTAATGCAAGTGCAACGATTTCAGCGGCTGATGCCGTACCTTCGTTTATTAGTACAACAAGCGGTATGTCATTTATATCGCCGGGTCCTTGCGAAACTTCATGATATGAATAGTCGCTTGCCAGATGCATTGTGACAAAGGGCTTTCCTTCAGGTATAAAACGTGAAATCATTTGTTGAGAACTATATAAATAGCCCCCCGGATTATTGCGAAGGTCGAGAACCAGACCGTCTATGTTGTTCTCTATTACGCTATTGAGTGCTTCGGTAAATTGATAATGTGAATTGCTGGTAAATTGATAGTAGTGAATAACCCCAATGTTATTTGTGATTTCGCTTTCAACAAAAGGGATATCAATGTGTTCACGTGTAAGCGTGTAGTCTTTCTTAATGTTGTTGCGCTCTATTGTGAGGGTAACTTGTGATCCGGATTCTCCGCGCAGCATATCAATAATCTTATCGAAGGTAAGTCCTTGTGTTGGTGTCTCGTCGATGTGCGTTATGATATCGTTTGCTTTTAAGCCCGCTTGGTCTGCGGGAGTTCCTTTGAGCGGTGTTTGTATAACGTAATCACCATCTTCATATATGAGATAGACTCCTATGCCGTCAAATGTTCCCGAAAGCGATTCCTGGAATCGTTGAGCATCTTGTGGTGTGAAAAAGGCACTGTAGGGATCCGACAAGCTCATGACCATGCCTGATATTGCGCCGTAAATAAGATCGTTATCATTAATTGATTCTTTATCTATATAGTCTCCTGAAATGGTATTATAGACATCAAGAAACAGTTCGTACGATTCTTCTTCCCGTATACGTGATGAATCGGTGGGTGTTATGGTTGTGTTCACAAAACCGGCTTCGTGTAGTTTATATAAAACATGTATTGTTTCGGCTCGCGTTAGTCTTTTATCCGGCTTGTAATACCGTGATTTGTAGTCCGAGAGCAGATGCAGCATGTATGCCACTTGCGATTCGTTTGCGTAAGAATCGCTCTGCTTTACATCAAAATAATCTATCGACAGACCCGAAACCATATCGGGATCGATTTCATAATAATTAAGGATAAGTGATATCCCTTCCGCTCGTGAGATTGCTTCATGTGGTTTAAAATAAGGATCATGCGCGTTGTATGTAATAATATTTGTTTCAAGGGCGCGTTGTACATAAGGGGTGAACCACGCATCGGCAGGAACATCATCGAAAGGAACGCTTGTTGTTTGAGATTCAAGTAATTCATTGCCACTTGCAATCATAAGCTTAAAAAATTCCGCTCTGTTCACGGTGTGTAGCGGTCTGAATTCTTCTTTATCAAGAGCTATTATTGGTTTGTCGTACGAAAAATATTCGACGGCATCATAAAATAAACTTTGAGGCACAACATCTGAAAATGCCGCATATGTTGTGGGTAATACAAGTCCCAGAGCTACTATTGTAATAATCAATTGTTTTATAAGATGTCGCATAAAAAGAGGAGATTATAAGCCAGTCATCACTATAGTGGAAATAGTGCACCTTTTAAATTTACAAAAAACCTAAAAAGTGCTATAATTAAGAGAAAAATTAAGGTTTGTCATGGCAGAAGAAAACAAACAAAAACAAAATAATTCGGATAATGCTGAAAGCAATCAATCCTCAATGCAGAATGAGGAGCTGACTATTGCCCCTATTGGCGACACATCTGATGATGCGCAGGGATCTCAGCAACAACAATCGCCACAGCCACAGCAGCAGGATAAGCAAGAGCAATCTCAGGAACCTCAGCGGCAGAAGGAGCAGGAGCAAAAGCAGGTTCAGAAAAAGCCCGCGCTTTCGTCTGATATCTCTGAAACAAAATCGTCAAATCAATCGACGTTTGTTGGTAAACCGGAAAAAGATGAGGACCAGGTATTTGCTATGGATTTTCAAGAAACGGATGATAAAAAATCTCCTAAAAAAGAAGAAGCTGTTATTAAAGACGAAAAAAAACCGTTACAATTGTTTATTTTTCAGCGCACCGAGCGTAAGTCATTCCTGGAATCATTAGTGGCAATGATTGCCCTTGTTTTGTTTGCCGGGGTATTATTTGGAGCCAGTGTTTTTGCCGATATATCTCATGAAGCGCAACAGCAGGAACGTCAACATGAAGGGATTACACTGCTGGCCGATACAACACGATCTCTGCAGGAAGGGTCGGTTGTTGATACGGCAGATGACGGACAATCGGTTTTGCTTATAGGGAATCGAGAAATTATTCGATTAGGTGAAGATACAATAGTTACTGTTATGTCGGTAGATGAAGATACATATGAATTTGAGTTGGAACGGGGAAGGATATGGGGGAATACCTTGTATGGTCCGGCTTCATATGTGATTCATAGCACGTATGCAACCGTAACGTCGAATAATGCGGCGTTCAGCATGGTACTTGGTGAACGGCAAACTACCGTTTATTCAGAAAAAAATGATGTACAGGTTGATCTGATTGCCGATAATAACGTTATTAACACATTATGGGTGGCACAGGGGAATCAGGCTCAGATACTGCATTCTAAGATAGAATCAGATAAAGAGACAATAGCTCGATTGTTGTATTCAAAACTTATTAAAGAGGTTAATTACGGCAGGTTGAATGAGCAGAAAAAGAAAGATGATCCATGGCTTTCACAACAAATACAAAATGACATTGCATATACAAATAATCTGAAAAAAGAATATACGCAACAAATTGACGCTCGCGGATTAAAAACAGTTTCCATAGGGTCGCTACGATCACAGGCGAAATCATTGCTTGCTGATGTGCAAACGGCATTAACATTTAATCAAAACAAACGGAATGAGAGGATGATCGATACGTTATTTGAGCATATTACCGATGCCGAATATCTTTTCTTACAAGAAAATGAAGTTGATGGAAATGTTAGATTATCTCTTTTTGAAAACGATATGCAAGAGATGATGGTTTCGGCTGATCAAGCAGTAAAACAGCAGGTGTTTGATCGATTGGTTGCCACCTACAACGATGTTTCTCTTTTTGTTCCCGGTGACGCTTTGTTCCCCGTTAAAAAGAGTGTTTTTGATTCGCTGACAGGATCTTCTATGAGACGACTTCTTGACGAAGAAGTATCATTTTATTATCTGACGGCCTATTTGAACGATGTATATGCTGCGGTTTCTTCGCAGCCGTTGGCACTACCCGAACTCTTTTCGGAATATTTTAGTCTCTATGAATTATTTACCCGGTCGTATACCGATAAAATGGATGAAATAAGAACGCATATTATTCATCAGAATATTTTGGTTGATAATTTGTTGTTTCAAACGCCGGCACTGTATAACGTAGACTTTTTTGATAGCAAAAAGAACATGGAAAAAGATTATTTGTCTGCATTACCGACTGCGACCGAAAAGCAGGAGCAAAGGCAAACATTCATTAGCAGCAATATTAATCTTTTAAGTCGTATTCGATACTTTTTATTTAATGAATCTATTGAAACCGATGATGCGCGTCAGATTGTGTATCGATTGATTCAGGATATTGAAGAGTATCAAAAACAGATGGATAATGTTGTTGCCGTCAACGAGCTTTTTAATAGAAGGCTTGCTGATTTTGGTGTCTTTTTCGAATATCTTCGTGCGACTGAATATTCTTCGACACAATTGCATGGTGCTTCACATGAGGAACGATTTGAAGCATTTAAGAAAGTGCAAGAAGAGGTCTTAAGTTATGAAGATATAAAAGATGAAATATTGGGTGAAACTCCGCAGTCCGAAGAATCGGTTGATGCATTGAAAGTACGTATTAAGCAGGATCTTCAAGAGGCAGGTATTCAAGATGTTGAATTTGGAGCCTATACCGACGTGACAAAGAAAAAAATACCTATCTTATCTGCCAGAGTAGCCGGAATCGGCTTTAGAGCAACGTATGACTGGGATAGGGAGCTTTTATCGAATATTATTGTTGATAATATCGTTATTTCTCAGGAAGGTGTGAAACTGCTTAAAGCTAAAACGTTTATTACCCAAACAATGGCCTCTCTTTCACGTGCTGAAGAAAAAGAAGTATCTCGTACCCAGGAACAGCCCGAGGAGGAAGAAAATGATGTTGATCGTGTCGCCCGTGTTTTTGTAGCTGAAAAATTCTCGGAAATGGATATGGTTATCACGATGGAAAATGTTGAGGTTATTGATCTTGATGCAGGGGAGTATCGAATTAGTGACGTATATTTTCAGGAAGAGAGAAAAGCTTTGTTTTCCTTTGTTTACTCTACCCGGGACGATAAGATAACTGACCTTACGGTGCAAACAAAGCAGGGAGAAAAAATGGTGGACGATACATTCCCATCAACCTTCATAAATGATCTGGTTCTGAAAATTTACGAGGAATCACAATAAAAAATCCCTGACAAATTACTAAAGTTGTGCTAGATTCTTTGGGGTGCACTCTTCTTTTTAAGTGCATGAATTTCATTACTAACACACGTATAACGATATGGCAGACGAAGCAAAGAAATCATATGGTGCCGAGCAAATACAGGTTCTTGAAGGACTTGAAGCGGTACGAAAACGACCGGGCATGTATATCGGAACAACTGATATTGCCGGTTTGCACCATTTGGTTTGGGAAATAGTTGATAACGCTATTGATGAGGCAATGGCGGGGGAGTGTAGTAATATTACCGTTACTCTTAACCAGGATGGTAGTTGTACCGTTGAAGATGATGGACGTGGTATTCCCGTTGAAAAACATAAGCGAACGGGAAAATCAGCTCTCGAAACAGTATTAACCGTTCTTCATGCCGGTGGTAAATTTGGTGCCGAAGGCGGATATAAAGTGTCCGGTGGTCTTCACGGGGTAGGTGTTTCGGTGGTAAATGCTCTTTCCGAAAAAACCGTTGCCGAAGTACACAGGAACGGAAAAGTATATAGACAGGAATATTCTAGGGGAAAAACCATAACGCCTGTTGAAGAAGTGGGAAAAACGGATAAGACCGGTACGATGATTACGTTTACGCCGGATTCGGATATGTTTCCGGTAACCGAATTAGATTACGATACGATTAAAAACCGAATGCGTCAGCAAGCGTATCTAACTAAAGGTGTTTCGGTCATGATTGTTGATGAACGATACGATAAAAAATATAAATTTCATTTTGAAGGTGGTATCAAGTCATATGTTCAACATCTTAATAAGAATAAAGATCCAATCGGGCGAGTTGTATATGTTGATAAAGAGCTCCCGGAAGGAAATGTGGAAATAGCATTGCAATATACCAATAGTTATCAGGAGAATATTTTTACGTTCGCCAATAATATCCATACTATTGAGGGGGGGATGCATTTAACCGGATTCAGAAGTGCTCTTACCAGAACAATCAACAGTTATGCACGAAACAATAATTTATTAAAAGAAAAAGAACCCAATTTAACATCTGAAGATGTTCGTGAAGGGCTTACTGCCGTCGTTTCTGTAAAGCTTGCTGATCCTCAGTTTGAAGGACAAACAAAGAGTAAACTTGGAAATGCGGAAATGCGTACGGCGGTGGACAGTGTTTTGTCGGAACAATTTATGGAGTTCCTTACCGAGCATCCCAATGATGCGAAATCTTTCATTTCCAAGTGCAGCCTGGCGGCTCGTGCGCGTATTGCGGCAAAAGCAGCACGTGACACGGTTATCCGAAAAGGCGCGCTTGATGGCATGACCTTGCCGGGTAAACTGGCTGATTGCTCTTCAAAGGATCCGTCAAAATCGGAACTATATATTGTAGAGGGTGACTCTGCTGGCGGTAGTGCCAAGCAGGGAAGAGACAGAGAGTTTCAGGCTATTTTACCGCTTCGGGGTAAAATTCTTAATGTTGAGCATTCGCGAATGGATCGTATTCTTGCCAATAATGAAATTAAAGCAACGGTGATTGCACTGGGTGTCGGGATAGGTGAAACCTTCGATATAGAAAAACTACGATATGATCGTGTGGTAATTATGACCGATGCTGATGTTGATGGTGCTCATATCCGTACCTTATTACTTACACTCTTTTATCGTTACTTTAGGCCGCTTGTTGAACAGGGACATATTTACATTGCGCAACCTCCTTTGTATAAAATTAAACAAGGAAGGAAGACGGTATATGCGTATACGGAGAATGAAAAAGCTCAGGCTCTTGAAGAATTTGATCAGGATAAGAAAATAACTATACAGCGATACAAAGGTCTTGGTGAAATGAATCCGGGACAATTATGGGAGACAACCATGAACCCCGAAACGCGTTCTATGCTGCGGGTAACCGTTGAAGATGCAGAACGGGCGGATCAAATTTTCGATACACTCATGGGAACCGATGTCCCGCCGAGAAAGAAGTTTATTCAAACACATGCAAAGAGTGTAAAGAATTTGGATATTTAATTGACTTTGCCCACATGATGGGTGATACTATAATTCGCATTCATTTATTAACGTATACCTTGAAAGGAGGTGTCGACATATGGTCATTAGGGTACGAAAAAATGATAAAGAATCGGTAGATCGTGTGATCTCACGATTCAATAAAAAGGTTCAGTCGAGCAGGATTTTGTTAAATAAGAGGCGTAATCGTTACTATCAAAAACCTCTTACCAAAAGAAAGCAGAGACAAAAGGCCATTAAACGAGAAGAATATCGCACATTGAGAGACAAAACGAAGTTCACTTAAACGTAGTTAGATTATATGCCGCTTTTACATTGTATGAGCGGCATTTTTTGTAGGTTACTTTAGTGCATGACAATAAAAGAGGTACTACAAATCGGGAAAATTTTTGCCCAAGAAAAAATTGATGATTTAGCTCTTGAAGTTTTGTTGGCACACACCTTACGTAAAGATAAGGAGTATTTGTTTGCACATCTGGAGGATGATGTTTCGCATGATCGGATTGAACAGTACACGGGGTTGGTTAAAAGGCATTTTAACGGAGAGCCGGTAGCATATATTATTGGTGAAAAAGAATTTTACGGCAGAAAGTTGTATGTTGATGAACGTGTTCTTATTCCTCGTCCAGAAACAGAATACCTTGTTGACAAAACGGCTCTATTACTAAAAAACCATCATAAGGATACACCCTCTCGTGTTTTAGATCTTGGTACGGGAAGCGGAAATATTGCTATTGCAATTGCCGATATTGTTCCCAATGTTCAGGTGACGGCATGTGATGTGAGTGAAGATGCGTTGATGGTGGCAAAAAAAAATGTAAAACGCTATAATCTTGAAGGTGCGATATCGCTGGTTCATTCTGATCTTTTGCAGAATATCAAGGAAGAAGCATATGATGTGATGGTTGCGAATCTTCCTTATATCGGGTTGGAAAGTAATCATTTTGTTTCTCGTGAAACAAAAAATTATGAACCGCACACCGCATTGTTTGGTGGCACGGACGGCCTTGCTCTGTATGAAGAATTTTTTACTCAGCTCTGCCAATGGCGAAAAAAGCCACGTTACATTATGGGTGAAATAGGCTTTCTGCAAGCAAAACCCATCAGTATTATTATTAATCAATTTTTTCCGGAAAGTGTTCTTACTATCGAAAAAGATCTAACCGGACTGGACCGCTATTTTTTAATTAATCTGTTATGATCAAAAGATTGAATGAAATTATTAAGGAGTATGAATCATTGCAAAAGAAAATTGCAGACCCCGATGTTATTAACGATCATACAACATATACGGAGTATCTAATTGAGATGAAGAGCATAGAGGATGCGTATAAACTTGCGGTTAAGTATACAAAAGTACTTGCTCGTATCAAAGAAGCTGAGGAGTTAATTGAGCAGGAAGAAGATGAAGAGTTGGTGGCACTTGCACAGGATCAGCTTGAAACGGCACGTAAGAATAAAAAAGAATTAAAAGAAAAATTAAAAGTCGAGTTGTTGCCGAAAGACCCCAATGACAGTAAAAATTGTATTATTGAAGTGCGAGCAGGAACCGGAGGGGATGAAGCAGCTTTATTTGCTCAGGAACTTGCACGAATGTATTTCCGATATGCTGAAGATGTTGGGTATAAAACTGAGCTTATCAGTAAGAGCGAAGGATCAAATGGTGGTGTTAAAGAAGTTATTTTTAAAATTATTGGAAAGGGTGCGTATGGAAAAATGAAATATGAAAGCGGTGTTCATCGTGTACAGCGTATTCCTGTGACCGAAAGTCAGGGACGGATACATACCTCGGCGGTAACGTGTGCAGTTTTGCCGGAAGTGAAAGATGTTGAAGTAAAAATAAAAGATGAAGATATACGTGTTGATATTTTTAGATCGAGCGGGCCGGGAGGGCAATCGGTTAATACAACCGATTCAGCTGTTAGAATCACCCATATACCTACAGACATTGTGGTGACATGTCAGGATGAAAAATCGCAGCTTAAAAATAAAACAAAAGCATTATCGGTATTACGAGCTCGTCTTTTTCAGGAGGAAGAAGAAAAAAGACGAAAAGAACGAGGTGAAAAACGTATGTCGCAAATTGGAACAGGTGACAGGTCGGAAAAGATTCGTACATATAATTTTCCGCAAGACAGGGTTACCGATCATCGTATTAAAGAAAGTTGGAGTAATCTTCCCGCAATTTTAGATGGGGATATTGGTGATATTATTGAAAAACTAACCCTCGAAGATCAGGCAAAGAAGCTTGCGGTTTCTTCAGAGAGTTAGTTTTCTAGGGTGTGTTTTTCCACCGTTTATTTAACGATTGCCGGTGGGAGTGGGTTTGATGAGTCGATCATTCCCGGATCAATCAATGCTTCGCGTGCCGGTGGCAGTGGATTGGAAGATGAATACCAATCGAAACTACCAAAGAGCGATGCTTGCAGATCCTGCAACATCATCAACATTTGGGTTTGCATAATGAGGATAATGGCTACAAGTGCAATAAGCACGATCATTACCGCCCATAAGCTTTTGGTGTTCTTTTTGTTGAACATGGTTTTTTGTTTAGATTTTTGTGTAAATCTATAAACAATTATACAATCTATATGCTAAAATGTCAACTTGTGTAAGGAGTGAATTATGGTAGATTTGGAGCTATACATATATTTGTTTTTATCGTATGGTTGAACGAATTTCTTTTGTTGATGAGGATGAAAAATCAGGAGCTCTCGATGCAATTCCACATAATACAGAAGAGCGGGAACCGGATTTCCCTTTTTATAGTGTTCTCAACAGTTATGAATCAACTGAAGTATTGAAACAGCAATGGAGTACGCACTATTTAGAAGCTTATACAAAAGCCAACACCTGTCGTTCTCATGGTGATTTCTCAGGGGCTATCAAATGGTTTAGGCATGCGCAATCAATTATCTATTTTGTTCGAGAAAAAGGTGTTTTCAGTGAGGCTGTTCCGGTACGTGAAGCAGCGTGTCATTACATGATTATTCAATGTTATATCCATTTGCAGAACGAACCATCAAAGGTAATGCGTGAATTGTATCGTATGAGTGAAGTGTTTATGGATATGCTCAATATGATCGCCTCTCCGGATAATACCAGTGAGCTGTTTGATAATTTAATAGGGACATTAAAGGCTGATATAGCGAATAATCATGAAATCCCCATAGAAAAAATATATAAGTTGCTGGTTGATTACTGGAAGGAAGAAAAAGATACATTGACGGAATATCAACGTGGATGGATGTGGAAATTAACCTATTTTTTAACCCGTTATGCATCAATAGCTTTTGATTTTTATTCTCAATGTACTCCGCATATTTGTAAGGGGAATTATTATCAAATGATACTTGCCAGTATTGATTCTTTCTCGGTTGATATAAAAAATACGCTTTCGGAGGAATATATCAATGATGATCCGGAAGGGGTTAACCAAGTGTATGCAAAAGTACATCGAAACTGGATGCCTATTTACGCCGATTCAATTAGTGCGGATGCGGCTTTTATTGTTGGAGATAATGTTTTTGGGTATACCCATTACGGATCTGATTATTGTAATACATTATGGAGCGTGATTAACAATTTTATGGAAGGATACGATAATGAGATTTTTATAGAGGATTTTGAATATGCTTTAGAGCTGCTTTCCTTAGTCCAATTTGCTAATGCATCGGTTGATGATAATAAAATAACCAGTTCGCTTTCGACCTTGGGGGTGTTGTATGAATTTGCCGAGATGTACGATTTGCATCGTATTACTATGATGATACGGCTTTATCAGGCTCGTATCGCCCGTGATAATGATGATGATGAGCGCATGTTGCATCGGGTATGTCAGGCGGAAGATATATATCGTACTATTGGTGCAGAAGTAAACAGTTATGAAGAGCAGTTTTATGAAAAGTGGATAAAATTGTTGCGGGCGGAATTTACATTTAATGAGTATACCTATAAACGTGATATTTACGAATTTCAGCAATCGTTGCGAAAGCAGGCAAATGAGTGTGTTCAAATGACGATTACCAATCTTGATGAATGTGGCTCGCCGGATATCAGTGATTTATTTGAAATTGAGCATATGTTCTCGGGCTCTATAACCAATGACGCCAAGATTGATCGTCAGCGTGGGACATTTTTACCTTTGGAGGCTCAAATGTATTTTATGCTTGGGCGGGTAAGTGTGCAAAAAGCACATATTTATGGTGATCGTATAGAAAAGGATCCTCGGAATCGTGATGCGGGAAGGTTGTTGCTTAAGACCTTTTATGATGCACGAAATTATTTATGTGAAGCGTATGGTATTTTGCGATCAATGGGGTATCGGGATGTTACTTTGTTAAAACACATTGCCAAAGAATATCGAGATTTACTTGATTACAACTACACGCTTTCGGGGGTCGACCATGAAAGGAAGCAGGAAATTTTGCCGGACGTTTCGGAAAGTGTTTCTGATATGGAGGAGATTTTGCATCATTATAAAATTCAGCGATGGACACAAGTGGTTTTTGATGCTGTTCGTTCTTACAGCTTTAAATCGGGAGACAATTATACGCGATTAATGAGTGCAAGTTTTGAAGAGGGGGTTCGAAGAATTATTCCCGAAGTATCCCGTATGTATATTGTAGAAACCCGCGATGATGATTTGGGTTTGAAAGATCGTGTTCCTCTTGATAGACAGGAAATGATGCGCGAAACCATTGATGATGCACAAAATAAAGCTCTTGGTTATGGGTATTTTTATCATATCCCCGGTGGAAAAATGATGTATGCATTTCGGCTCGATAAGGGAGAACGTCGAAAAATGATTATTGAAACCGATATTGAGTTAACGGGTGATGGCAAGATGATCTTATTTGAAGTAGGCAAGAGTATTGATAGTATGCTTCATCTGCTTGAGGCTCGTACGGTTCTTGAAAACAATGCACAAGAGTTTCCCGAAGCAATCGGTGAGTTGAAGAATTATGTATTGAAAGCTGCAACCGAACTGTTTGATACGTTGTTTGAGGTGCATCCCCCTACACGTTCTCATTCACACGGCGTAGCGTATATGATGAACGTTTCTGCACAATATATGATGAATGAAGGGGATGGAGATATTAATGCGATTGATGTACAAGAAGCTACGTTTGCCGGATTGCTCCATGATGTTGGAAAACTAGGGCTGGATCCTAAATTGATTTTGGATAAAGCAAGCAGACTACTTCCGTTTGAACAGGAGCAGGTTGAGAGCCATTCACTGTTGACTGCACGGGTATTACGGGGACTGCTTGGTATGCGCTATTTTAAAAATATCATTGCGGTAGCATCCTCACATCATGTTAAATACGGCGTTGATCGTGGGTATCCTTTTGTGTTGCCGGGTAGCGAGGTGCGTAATATTTTACCAAAACTGAAAAATCATTTTGATAATTTAACCGAGGAGGAGTACAAGTTTCTTTGTTCCGAGGAAGCACTGCTCCGTGATGACTGGATATCACTTGCTCATGATCTAGTTGTCTTTGATCAAATACAGGCACTCCGTGCTCAGGACAGGGCCTATCGTGATCCTATGTCGTTATCTGAATTAAATGGATACCTTAAATCAAAGTCGGGTATTGATTTTAATCCTTCCCGGGTTGGAAGAATTATTGCCCTTATGAAACGTGGAGAGTTCAATCATCATCTTATACACCGTATGCCTGAGGTGCGTGAACTTCAGGCGTTTGAGGAGCCGGATCATGTGTCATGGGATGACTTTAGCAGCTTTATGCAAAAACATAAGGCGTTCCTTGAACATATTTTGGATGTTTCACTGGAGATGTTTTGTGCCTATTTGCAAAAAGGAGAAAAGGGGAATTTGCGTTTGAGCACCAACTGTATCAGTCGTGGATTATGCGATGTGTATATCGGGGAAGAAATGGAAAACGGAGCAAAAGATTTCTTTGATGCCAAAGAAAAAGGAAAGACTCACTTTCATCAGCATGAAAAAGAATTTTTTGCATTTTTCCGGGAACAATTTACCGGAGACTGGAAGAAGACTCCTGATGACGAATAATATGACAACCGAGTGATATTTTTCGCTTCTTTGCTGCTGCGGTTATTGCTCGTGCTGTTTCTATCATATTTTTTGTTTCGAACGCTGCCGGCGTTATTTCTGCAACAGTATAGTTTTTGTATAGTTTCTCAAGCTTTTGTTGTGCTTCTTTCAATTCTTCGGGAGAACGGACAATACCTACATTTTTCCACATAATCTTTTTTATTTTTTTACGTACATAAGATGTTGATGAGCCGGATGTATCTGTTGTGACGGAAGGTGAAAACGAAGGGGGTGTATGCTTTTCTTGTTTCGGTAAAGCTTCTATTATTTGATTGCTAAATACAATAGCTTCAAGAAGAGAATTACTTGCAAGTCTGTTTGCACCGTGTACACCCGTGCAGGCCACTTCACCAAATGCATATAGATGTTTAATACTTGATTGCCCGTTTAAATCAACTTTGATACCTCCACACGAATAATGTGCTGCGGGGCTTACCGGGATTTTTTCTTGTGTTATATCAAATCCTCTTTTTTGCAGTTCTTTATAAATATAAGGAAAGCGTTTTTTTATTTTCTTTGCGGGTTTATGTGATATATCAAGATATACGGGACCATTTTTTTGTTCTTGAAAAATCGCTTGCGAGACGATGTCACGGGGAGCTAATTCCGCTTGTTTGTCGTATTGGCGCATAAATTGTTTTCCTTTATGATTTACAATAATTGCACCTTCCCCACGCAACGCTTCGGAGAGTAAAAACCGTTTTTTGCGGGGGCTGTCCAGTACCGTTGGATGAAATTGTATAAATTCCATGTCGCGCATTTTGGCTCCGGCTCGCAACGCCATTCCTATTCCGTCTCCGGTTGAAATAGACGGATTGGTGGTATGTTTAAATACTTGCCCAATTCCTCCCGTAGCAAGAACGACTGCTGAAGAATGAAGAAGTTTTACTTCATCGTTTTGTAATACCTTAAGACCGTAACATATTCCTTTATCAACCAATAAATCGATGGCAAATGTATCTTCCCATATTGTAATGTTTTTATTGTTTTTTACATTGTCGATAAGCACTTTTTCTATTGAGTGTCCGGTTCTGTCGCCAACATGCGCTATACGTCGTGCACTGTGACCGCCTTCTTTTGCCAAATCAATCGTATTGTTTTTTGTACTGAAGGCAACACCCAGCTCTAAAAGATGACGAATAAGTTCCGGACCTTTTTTTACCATAAATGTGACGGCTTTTTTGTTGTTGTGATAACTTCCGGCTTTCATAGTATCCTGAATATGCTTTTCAAAATCATCCAGGGAGTCCATAACAGCCGCTATCCCGCCTTGTGCGTAGTTGGTGGTGGAGTTCATCATCTTTTTTTTCGTCACCACTAAAACGCGTCCTTTTTGTGCAGCGTTGAGGGAAAAATTTAATCCGGAGATTCCTGATCCGACCACAATAACATCGTACGTATTCATGAGTATAAGATTGATTGCTCGTGCCTGTATGCACATTACCGCAGCAGAGTGGCAGTTTGCAATTTATTTATTTCTTTGATAGCTTTAACTGCGCTTACAACGCTTTAACTATGGAAAAACCAGAATTAATATTACCCGGAGGATCGCCTGAAAAAATGGACTTCGCATATCATTACGGAGGAGATACGGTATATATGGGAATTACCGGTTTTAGTATGCGATCCCGTGTTAATGATTTTACTCCGGAAAAGCTTGAAGAAAGTGTTGAAAAGGCACATAAAAAAGGAAAAAAAGTATATGTGACGACAAATATCTTTCCGCATAATTCCAAGATAGATGCCTTTCGTCGACACATTCAGTGGCTTGCAACTGTTAAACCTGACGCCCTTATTGTCGCCAATCCGGGTGTCTTCGCGCTTGTTAAAGAAGAATATCCCGATGCCAAAATTCATATATCCGTTCAGGCGAATTCGATGAACTATAAAGATGTGCAATTTTGGTACGATCAGGGGGCTCGTCGCGTTGTTCTTCCGCGTGAATTAAGTCTTCAGGAGATTAGAGAAATTCATAAAAAGGTTCCCGAAATGGAATTGGAAGCTTTCGTTCATGGTGCTATCTGTGTTGCATATTCGGGGCGTTGCTTGATGTCAAATTATCTGACTATGCGTGAATCAAATCAGGGTATTTGTGCGCAGAGCTGTCGTTGGAAATATAATATTTATCTTGAAGAGGAAAAAAGACCGGGAGAGTATATGCCCCTGGAAGAAGATGATGACGGAACCTATTTTTTTAATGCACGCGACTTATGCGGATTACCGTATTTAAAACAGCTTGCCGAAGCGGGTGTACAAGGTTTTAAAGTTGAAGGTCGTTCGAAATCGGTGTATTACCTTTCGACAGTTGCCCGAATATACCGCATTGCTATTGATAATTTAATGGCCGGTAAAGCGTATGATCCCGCGCTTATGGATGAATTGCTTGCTATCGGACATCGTGGTTATTCACCGGGATTCCTTACCGGGACATATGATGAGAACGATATCCACTATGAAAAAAATGAACCGATTCAGTCACATAAATTTATTGGTGTTGTGCGGACGGCAAAACAGCATAATGACACAATGCAGTGTGATGTTGATATCCGTAATCGTATTGAAAAAGGAACGACAGTACAAATTATTACACCAAAAAAAGTTTATTCTACAAATATTGAAACAATGCATGATGATGAAGGAGAGGAAGTGAATGTTGCCCATGGTGGGGCGGGGATTAAGCGTATCACCTTTAGTGACGAAGTTCCCGAAAAGGCTATTATTCGACAACGTATTGAAGATTAATCCCAAAAAGAGACATCCTGCCACACGTTGTTCAATTGTTCTCCAACACCGGAAAAGTCAGGGACGATACCGACAACAAATTCTTTGAGTGCGGTAACGTTTGTTTGTAAAGCCTGAATATTTTGGTTAATCAGATTGAATATATACCAACCCGCCAGGGCAAGAATGATAAACGGTAAGAGATTAATAAAAACATGAAATACCGTTCGCCATGTTTGTGCGCGGTGTTCTTTTTTCTGTAACGATAACAGTTTTTCAAGCAATTGATTGTTTTTTTTCAGAAGCTCGATAAGTTCCGGGTCGTGCATGGGAAAAAGTAATTTATTATAGTTCCATAATAATCTTTTCTGCCGTTTCTTCAAGAGATAGATGCTTGTCGTTTTTTATAATGAGATCGGCAGACGATTCATACAGGTCTTTTCGTTTTTTCCATACGTGATGCAGTTCTTCGTGAAGTGATTGTTTTTTGGTAAGCGGAGGACGGTAATGAGATTTTTTGATT
Organism: Candidatus Peregrinibacteria bacterium; assembly: GCA_014728955.1. Classification (GTDB taxonomy): domain Bacteria; phylum Patescibacteriota; class Gracilibacteria; order UBA1369; family PNNO01; genus PNNO01. Next base: position 3,716 of record WJKT01000044.1, on the reverse strand, counting down.
CGCTTTTCCAGTGTATTTATCTCGCATGAAAGAAATACGATTTTCCCGTTGTTATGTAATTTTTTTCTGTTGTCTTTATCAAGGATAACGCCACCACCGGTTGCAAGCACGACATGCTTTTTTTTCGTATACTTGCGGATGATATATTTTTCTTTTTTTCGAAAATAAAACCAGTTGTTACGTTTAATAATGTCCGGGATAGAAAGCTTTTCTTGCTTTTCAATTTCATGATCGGTATCAGCAAACCGATATTTCAGTTTTTGTGCAAGTTTTTTCCCTATGGAAGATTTCCCGCTTCCTCTCATACCGATAAGGTAGATATTGGGGATGTCTGTTCTTTCTATAGTAACCCCCAGCTTTGCAAGGTCATCAAAAAAGCGGGGATAGGTTTTACTGGTGCATGCGGGGTCGAGTATGTGTATGTCGGGAAGTTTTGTTGCGCACAGTGCCATGCACATTGCAATTCGGTGGTCGTTATATGTCTCTATAAGAGCATTGCCGTGTAGCCGGTCCGGGTTACCGTTGATGTGCAATCCATCTTCCGTTTCCCGTATATCTACGCCTATTTTCCCAAGTTCTTTGCATAATGCTTTCAGTCTGTTTGTTTCTTTGTATCGCATGTTGCCTATATTTTTTAATCGTGATTCTCCCTGAGCAAAACTACATAAGACGGCAACAGTCATAGCGGCGTCCGGCATGTGATTAAGATCTATTTCTCCCAACGGGGCAAGATGAGCCTCACTCTTTGATGGCTTCATGGTCTCGATAATATCAGTGATGCCTTCGTCGGGTTGTGAAGAGTTTTTATTCGTATTATCAAGAGGGATATGAACGTTATGCAGTACTTCAAGTGCATGAAAATACGATGCCGATGACGCGTCTCCTTCAATGTTATATTCCTGCGGTTGGTACTGCTGTTGGGATGCGACATGAAAGGTTTTGTAATGATCGTTTTTTACCTTTACTCCGAAGGCTTCCATGATTTCAAGTGTCATATCGATGTACGGTTTTGATGTCAGTTCATCTTCTATGGTGATAGTTGTGTCTTGACGGGCATAGGGACAGACCATTAACAGTGCCGAGACATACTGACTGCTCATTGTTCCCGAGAGCGTAACGTCTCCGCCGCGCAGAGCACCTCCTTTTATGGTAAGGGGAGGGCACCCGTTTTTTTTCACGGTCCTGATTTTTACTCCCATGGTGCGAAGTGCTTTGACTAAATCTTTAATGGGTCTTTGTTGCATTCGATTATCTCCGGTAAGTTTGATTTTTCCCGTATGAAGACTGGCAAGCGCTGTTAAAAAGCGCATTGCCGTTCCCGCATTCCCTACATACAAAGGAGCATTTGGTTTATGAAAGACACCTCCCGTTCCGTTCACCACCAAGTGATTCTTTTCGTTTCTGTGTATAGTAACGCCCAGTTGTTTGAGCGCGTGCATCATTGCCTTTGTATCGTCACTGTAAAGGGGAGTTCTCAGCAGGCTGGTTCCCTGTGCCAGTGATGCGATAATAAGCGCTCTGTTGGTGAAACTTTTAGAGCCGGGGATAGTAATTGTTTTCGGCGTTATACGCCCTGGTGTTATGCGTGCTTTCTGCATGCTTTGGTTATGTCTTGATTGGTAATTGAAGTTGATAAACGTGCTTTCCCGAGTTTGGTCGCTACAACAAAGGTTTTTTTATTATGCTTTATTTTTTTATCCATCTTAATGCTGTTTACCAACGCTACATTGCTGAAAGAAGTGGGAAGTTTTGTGGGAAGCCCGTATGTTTTGAATAGTTTCTTTATAGTTTCGGCATTTTTTTTACTCATCCACTTTTTTGAAACCGCTATAGTATTGATAATTGACATGCCGATAGAGATTGCTTGTCCGTGTTGTACGGTGTAGTGTGACTGTTTTTCAATTGCATGACCGATGGTATGTCCGTAATTGAGTAATTTTCGCATTCCGTTTTCTCGTTCGTCAACTTGCACCATTGTGCGTTTTATGCGAACGCATGGTGCAATGAGTTTGCTGGTTGCCTTTGTTTTTGCCGCAAAAAGACTTTCTTTGTTTTTTTGTAAAAACGTTAAAAGAGAAGGGCGCGCGATAATGCCGTATTTAATAATTTCCGAAAACCCGTTTCGCAATTGTTTTTTTGGCAGTGTTTGAAGATATGAAGGTTTTATATAAACCGCTTTTGGATTGTAAAATGAACCGATAAGATTTTTACCCCACTTCGTATCGACTCCGGTTTTTCCTCCAACGGAAGAATCAACCATGGCAAGAAGTGTTGTTGGTATTTGAATATACGGAATTCCTCGCATATAGAGGGATGCAACAAAGCCTGCAATATCGCCGACAACACCGCCTCCCAGCGCAATAATGCCGTCATCTCTGTGGAATTCTTCTTTAAATAAAGAATCTAGAATGGTCTGAACTGTTTTAAAATTCTTATGCTTTTCTCCCTGTATAAATGAAATAAGTACCGTTTCTATGCCGGCTTTCTTAAGAATTTTTTGCACCTTCTCTCCATAGAGTTTTTTTACTTTTGAATCGGTGATAATGGCATATCGGTTTGCCCATTTTTTTGTTTTAATATCGACAATCAGTTTTTTTAGACAATCATCACCAATAACAATAGTATACGACTGAGCTGTTTTACGTTTTACGGGGATGATTGTTCGTTTCATGAACGTTCGGGTTAGAGGACTCTGCCTAACACCTTCGCTATTGGTTTTATTTCTTGCATCATAGTATCAAAAATGTCCGGTAACAAGGCCTGTTGACCGTCACACAATGCTTCTTCGGGTTTTGGATGAACTTCTACTATAATTCCATCGGCGCCGCATGCAATAGCTGCTTTTGCCATAGGCGGGATTAAGTATGGTTTTCCTGCACTGTGGCTTGGGTCAACAATAATAGGCAAGTGGCTTAATTTTTTAATAATAGGAACAGAGGTGAGTGCGAGTGTGCTTCTGATCTCTTGTTCAAACGTTCTGATTCCTCGTTCACACATAATAACGTTGGGATTTCCATTAGACATAATATACTCAGCAGCTAAAAGCCATTCCTTGATTTTGGCTGACATTCCACGTTTAAGCAAGACAGGCTTATCAACTTTTCCAAGTTCTTCCAAAAGGTTAAAATTTTGCATATTTCGTGCGCCAACCTGCAAAATATCGGTATATTGTGCAACAAGTTCAATATCTTTTGGGTTCAAAACTTCCGTTACCGTTGCCATATTTTCTTCTTTCCCCACTTGTTGCAGTATTTTTAGACCTTCTTCGCCAAGACCCTGAAATGAATACGGACCGGTTCGCGGTTTAAACGCGCCGCCTCGTAATATTTTCGCCCCGGATTTTTTACACGCCTTAGCAGCTTGGCTTACAAACTCATAATTTTCTACGGCGCATGGTCCGGCCATGATTTGAATTTCTTTTCCTCCAATTTTAATACCATCTTTAACGGTTACAATCGTGTCTTCAAACTTAGTTTCACGACTGACCAATTTATAAGGTGGAAGAACAAGCATGGCATCACTTACGCCGGGCATGGATTTAATATGTTGTTTATCCAAAATGCGTTCGTCTCCAATAACCGCAATAACCGTTCGTTCAGTACCGTACAGCGGCATTGGTTTCAGATCATTATCTTTTATTTCCGCTATGATGGTTTTTATTTCATCGTCTGTAGCGGTTTTTTTCATTACGATTATCATGTCGTTTTTTTGTTAGT
>WJKT01000043.1 GCA_014728955.1 Candidatus Peregrinibacteria bacterium | reverse complement strand
CTATATTGCAAAAATCACGCTTGAACGTTTAATCGAGGATGGACGCATTCATCCGGCTCGTATTGAAGAAACATATAATAAGGTTAAAGAAGAAGTTGCCGGTCTTATTAAAGAGCTTGGTGAAAAAGCAGCCTTTGATACCGGTGTTGCCGGACTGCATCCTAATTTAATTAAACTTCTTGGGCGACTTAAATTCAGAGTAAGTTACGGACAAAACGCCTTAAAACATTCTATGGAGGTTGCTTATTTGGCGGCCAATCTTGCTTCAGAACTCGGTGCTGATGTGAATATTAGCAAGCGAGCCGGGCTACTTCATGATATTGGTAAGGCGGTTGATCATGAAATACAGGGGCACCATGCTGCCATAGGACGTGATATTGCCAAGAAATTTGGCCTTGATAATAAAGTGGTGCATGCTATCGAAGCGCATCATGGCGATCCGGAACCCGAAACCATGGAAGCTATGATTGTTTCTGCTGCAAATGCGATTGCAAATGCCCGTCCGGGTGCAGATCAGGATAATCTTGATAACTATATAAAAAGATTGGAAGAGCTGGAAAATGTTTGTCATTCGTTTGATGGCGTGAAGAAAGCGTATGCTATTCAGGCAGGAACCGAAGTGCGTATCTTCCTTGATCCAAATGAGATTGATGATTTGGGTGCGGTGAAACTTTCACATGATGTGACACGAAAAATTGAACAGAACTTGCAATATCCCGGGCAAATCAAAGTGAATGTAATGAGAGAAACACGTGCGGAAGAATATGCGAAGTAATACAATTATGTATTCTTAAATCATATCTATGAAAAAACTATTGATGCTCATGGTTTCGTTTACCGTGATTGCAAGTAGCGGTTTTTTTGGTAAATCTGTTGTTTTGGCGACAGATGTGTGTTCGGACACTCCGCAAGAGAGTGCTGATTTTTACGTTGAAACTTCACAGGCTTCTTGGCTTATGAGTCAGTCTTGTGTTGATTCTGATGTTATTGTTACCATGCCGCAAGGTTCTGTTATGCATGTTATTGGAAAGACGGAAGGTTGGCATAAACTGGTTACAGAAGATGGTCAAACAGGATGGATGTGGGAGGACTTTGTAACTTCTACAAGTAAGACTTTTAATCCGGTGGGAAGTGAGCCCGAACCAGAACCTGAACCTGAAGTAACGTATGATCCGATGTACGACATCTACGATCATAAATATGAAGATGCTATGTGGTATGTGTATGACAACGGGATTGTACAAGGTTATGAGGACGGCTCGTATAAGCCGGAACAAAAGATCAATCGTGCCGAACTTTTAAAGATAATTGTAGAAGCTGCATACGATGAAGCAGACTTTGAAGGGTATGCAGGTCAATCATGTTTTAGCGATGTGCCGGCGAATGAGTGGTATACACCATATGTATGCTTTGCAAAAGATGAGGGTATTGTTGAAGGATATGAAGATGGAACATTCAGACCCGCTCAAGAAATCATTTTTGTTGAAGCGCTAAAAATAACTACGGTTGGTTTTGGTAATGAATACACAAAAGGAACACCTTGGTATAAAGATACGGTTGATTATGCGGCTGATATGAATGTTATCCCATTGGATATTGATTCGTTTTCGGAAAAGCTTACCAGAGGCCAAATGGCTGAATTAATTACACGCATTTTGAAATATCAGGAAAGCGAAACTGCATTTGAAGACTATGTCGCAGACAGTATGTATTACGTGGTGACATTTGATACGATTGATGCCGGACTTGATGTTGCATCGTTGGTTGAAACAGGCGCGTGTATTTCAGGTTCAACTGTCTACGATGACGGTGAAAGTTATGACCAAGACGAATGTACCGTTTGTACATGTGACAACGGAAACTGGCTCTGTACAGGGCTTTGTATGTAATAAGAGTACGTATTATTTAACTTAAAATACGATGAAAAAACTCGTCCTACTCATGATGACTGTGGCACTTCTGGTTGTTGCGGCGCCATCGAGCATGGCAACGGACATTTGTTCGAATGATCCGTTATCAAGTGCAGATTTTTATGTAAAAACAAATTCTGCAGTGTACCTGCGTGATATTTCATGCATGGATTCTAACATTACAGCTACTATCCCTGCCGGAGAAGTATTGCATGTTATTGGAAAGACGGAAGGTTGGCATAAAATTGAACGAAGTGACGGATCTCAAGGATGGTTATGGGAAAGTTTCCTGGTTGCTACCGACGAAACGTTTGATGTTACCCAGCCGGAACCAACCCCTGACCCGGAAGTAACGTATGATCCGATGTATGATATCTACGATCACAAATACGAAGATGCCATATGGTATGTGTATGATAACGGTATCGTGCAGGGGTATGAAGATGGTTCGTATAAGCCGGAACAAAAAATCAATCGTGCGGAATTATTAAAGATTATTGTTGAAGCGGCGTATGACGAAAGTGATTTTGAAAGCTATGCTAACGAATCATGCTTTACCGATGTTGAAGCGGGACAGTGGTACACACCATATATATGTTTCGCTAAGCAGGAGGGTATTGTTGAAGGATATGAAGATGGAACATTTAGACCCGCTCAAGAAATTATATTTGTTGAAGCGCTTAAAATAACGACGGTTGGTTTTGGTAACGAATATACAAAAGGGACACCATGGTATAAAGATACGGTTGATTATGCGTCTGATATGAATGTTATTCCATTAGATATTGATTCATTTTCGGAAAAACTTAATCGAGGGCAAATGGCCGAACTGATTACGCGCATTTTGAAATACCAGGAAAGCGAAACTGCATTTGAAGAGTATATCGGGGACAGTATGTATTATGTGGTGACATTTGAGACCATTGATGCCGGAATCGATGTAGAAGCTCTTGTTGGTACGGGAGCATGTATTTCTGATTCAACCGTCTATGATGATGGTGAAAGTTATGATCAAGATGAATGTACCGTTTGTACATGCAATAACGGAAACTGGCTTTGTACAGGCCTTTGTATGTAATTTTTATAAAGAGGGACGCTATTACGCAGCGTCCCTCTTTAATGCTTAGCTATGTTGAATATGGAGCAGGCATGTGCGACAAACATTGAATGGATGGAGCGGACTATTCACAGTTACGTGGAAGAAGTTCGTGCAGCCGCCCTTTTTCTTTTATCGCACGTTACGGAAGAGGAACGAGGAAGAAGAGCAACAATGATTATTGCTACAATTCGTGAACATATAGATTCTATTGAGGATTGCCTGTATGGGGACGATTCTGAGTGTGAACAGGGGACGCTTTCCTTTCCTTTTATTAACGAGGAAGAAATTGAGCCGTGTTACCGTCTTGATATAACCGATGCCTGTTTGGATTATAAAAGACGTTTAAAGCATGTAATGCGAACACTCTCGCCTCGGGAACGATTGGAGCGCCTACCGGGACTATCTTCTTCGGTTTTGCGTACCATAGGTGAACTTCATCATATCGAGTAATTGAGTCATCAAAAAAGTCTTGACTCTGTGTATTAGCACTTTATAATACCGAGTGCTAAGTTGTATATATTTAACCTTTTTATCTATGGCAAAGATAGTTCCGACAGCCGATCATCTTGTGGTTGAACCGGCTAAAGAAGAAACGACCGCTTCGGGAATTATTATTCCTGATACCGCGTCAAAAGAAAAACCTCAAAAAGGAAAGGTTATTGCTGTTGGTCCCGGAAAAGTGGGCAGTGATAACAAAAAAATTCCTATGGAAGTGAAAGAAGGGGATACGGTTTTGTTTACCAAGTATGCACCTTCTGAAATTAAAGTTGATGGTAAAGAACTTCTTGTATTAAATGGATCTGATGTTCTTGCAATTCTTAAATAATTTTAACCTTACTATACTATGTCAAAACAGGTAGCGTTTAGTGACGAAGCACGACAGAAGCTCTTTTCGGGAGTGACGCAACTCGCGAAAGCTGTGCGTATAACACTTGGTCCGAAAGGACGGAATGTCGTACTTGATAAAAAGTACGGAGCACCGACTATCACTAATGACGGTGTGACTATTGCAAAAGAAATCGATTTACCGGAGAGCTACGAAAATATGGGGGCTCAACTGGTAAAAGAGGTGGCAACCAAAACCAATGATATTGCAGGTGACGGTACGACTACCGCGACGATTCTTGCTCATGCGATGATCCAGGAAGGATTACGAAACGTAACGGCGGGAGCAAATCCAATGAAACTGAAAGATGGAATTCATAAAGCAACCGATGCTGTTGTAAAACATCTTCAAGATAATGCCATTCAAATTAACGATTCAAAGGAAAAAATTGCACAAGTGGCAACTATTTCAGCGCAAAATGAAGAAGTGGGAAATATTATCGCTGAAATGATGGAAGAAGTTGGTCCCGATGGTGTTATTACCGTTGAAGAATCACAAACAATGGGACTTGAAAAAGAAGTGGTAAAAGGAATGCAATTTGATAACGGATATATATCTCCTTATATGGTTACCGATACATCGCAAATGGTTGCGGAGATGGTTGATCCGAAAATCTTGGTGACCGATAAGAAAATTTCATCGATTCAAGAGGTGTTGCCGCTTATTGAAAAACTTGTTCAGTCGGGGAAAAAAGATATCGTTATTATTGCTGAAGATGTTGAAGGTGAAGCGCTTGCAACATTTGTACTCAATAAATTGCGTGGTGTCTTTAACGTACTTGCGGTAAAAGCTCCGGCGTTTGGAGATCGACGAAAAGAAATGTTAAAAGATATCGCTGCTCTTACCGGGGCACGTGTTATTTCTGAAGAAGTTGGTCTTAAGCTTGATAGTGCTGATATTTCTGATCTTGGTGAAGCACACAAAGTGGTTGCCGATAAAGATAAAACAACTATTGTTGAAGGGAAAGGAGCACAAACGGATATCGACGGCCGCATTAATGAAATTAAAGTTGCTCTTGAACAATCTTCATCAGAATTTGATAAAGAAAAATTACAGGAACGATTGGCAAAGCTTGCCGGTGGTGTTGGTATTATTAAAGTAGGTGCCGCTACCGAAGTGGAACTTAAAGAACGAAAACATCGTATTGAAGATGCTTTGCAGGCAACGAAAGCCGCAGTGGAAGAAGGGATTGTTCCCGGTGGTGGTGTTGCTTTATTGGAGGCTTCAAAAGTGCTTGAAGGTAAAAAAGGTGATACCGATGAAATAACCGGTTATCATTTGGTGAAAAATGCTCTTCAGGCCCCACTTAGCCAGATAGCGGAAAATGCCGGTAAAGACGGTGCCGTTATTGTTGATAAGGTGGTCAATGAAAAAGAGGGATTTGGATATAATGCCGATAATGACAAATATGTCGATATGGTTAAAGAAGGTATTATCGATCCTGCGAAAGTAACACGAAGCGCACTTCAAAATGCTACATCAATAGCATCTATCTTCCTTACTATGGAAGGTGCGGTAAGTGATATTCCTGAAGAGAAGAAAGATGACGCTCCAGCTGGAATGCCTGGCGGAATGCCGGGAGGTATGCCGGGTGGCATGGGAATGATGTAAAAGGTAAAAAGGAGATAACTCGAGAAGCGGCTACGCTCGCTAACGCTCGCTGCGATGCTTCTCTACAGTTATCTCCTTTTTTTAATATAAAAATAAAAATCGTTACGCTTCGCTGCGAGGGTTACTTGATAGCTAGCTCTTTTTCTTATACGTTGCGAAGATTTTTTTATCCCTCTATGTTCTTGATTCTGAGATATTCTTCTTTGCCAATTTCAGTATATTTTTCGTTTGGGTAAGCTGCCTCTAAATCGTCAGTTGTTCTGAAAACAAGATTAGGCTTAACAATACCGTTTAAATCTTCGAACACGATGAACCCATTAACTGTTATTGTTTTTATTTTTCTCCTAATAAATACAAGATTAAGTTTATCATCCCTTGTATAGAATATACATTCTTGTCCTAAAATCTCAGTTGCTTGGCATTTAAATTTATCAAATATTATCTTAAATCTAGCTATAACTTTAGCAAAAAATTTTTCGATTGTTTTTCCTCCATATCTTTTTACTGATCTAAATAGTATAGAAAAACTTTTTTGGGTTTCTTCAGGAGTTGAATCATCAAAATAGTAATGAGGTTTTTTATCCGGATATATAAGTAGATAAAGACTATTTACTATTAAAATCATTTGTTTAATATTTTCAATTTTCTTTCTTTTTTCAATTTCTAATTTTACTTGATTTTGAAAAAATTCTTTTGGGTCTAATGGCTTAGCGTCTTTTGAAGATCTCAATACCATTGCTGAAAGTTTATTAAATTTATCAACCATTTGGGCTATTTCTTCATCAAAAACTTCAATTTCACTTTCCCTGGCAATTTTTTTTGCTAAATCAAAATGATCTACTGATTCCATTTATTTAATTTTTTAGGAAAACAAGTGTTTATTAAAACTTAAAAATCACGAAATGTCAATGTCAAAGGGTTCCTTTAATAAAAGAGTCATATTAGTATTAATAATTGGTAGTATCTAACAAACATTTCTATGTTTAAGAAAAAGAAGAGTGTGTTTTCTCATCCGGCGTCAAAACGAAAAATGCTCTGCCTGGCTATGGGGCTTGGTTTTGGATTTTTGTGTGCATACCTTGCAAGTAGCGGAATGGAAGGACAGGATTTTTGGTGGACTCCGCTCATGTGGTCGATTGTTATCAATAGAACGCTTATCGGATTTGTTGTCTTCGTCCTTGGGGCATACAACTATATCCCTTTGTTTAAATCAAAATATCCTGCATGGTTAAGAGGTGCTGCTATCGGAGCTTTATTTAGTCTTGGTATGGCAACAGGAATTTTCATGAATCCGGAAATGGCAGAAGAAGCTACCATGATTTTCTGGATGACTATCGCTGCCGGTGCAATGTACGGTCTTATTATCGATTCAGTTGCTACCGCGCTGTTTGGAGATGGGAAAAAACTTACCGAGGGATGGCAAAAGTAATTTTTTGGTTACACAAATTCTTATGGTATAATCTTGTAGAATTAAACGCATGATTATGGCTCGATCTAAAAAAACAAAGTCCATTGATGGACCAACCAAAAGCAAGTCGAAAAAAGATCTTTCAATTACGGAAAAAGATTCTTTTGTTGTTAAACATATAGATAAAGATTCCCAGGAAGATAGTGCCGCTCAGGCTATTGTGCGTGAATCTCGTGTGGTTAATCATGAGCCGGAAGTTGCGGAAAAAGTAAAGGTTAGTTTTGATAATTTTGTTAAGCTCGTTGCCAATCATAATTATGAAGATGTAATTGAAAAAAATGCGGAGGAAGAGGTGATTGTGAGTAGTAATTTGCTCGCTGATCTTGCTAATGCGCATGAGCAGGAAGAAGAACGCAGAATTCCTGCTATCTTTATTATCGGTGTGCTTCTGGGTATAGTTATTACTTACATTTTATTAACGTATTAAGAAACGATGGAATCTGTTAAATACAAACGTGTGCTTCTTAAATTATCAGGAGAAGTGCTTCAGGGAGATAAAAATTCCGGAATAGATGTAGACACTCTCGATGCTCTCGTTACCCAAATATCGGAAGTGCATGCATTGGGTGTTCAAATAGCTGTTGTTGTTGGTGGTGGTAATATTTGGAGATACAGAGACTTTAAAAATTCAGGTATAGAAAGAATTATGTCGGATAATATGGGAATGATGGCGACGGTAATGAACGGGTCTGCTATGAAAAGTGCCATTGAACGAAAAGGTATCGAGTGTCGTGTTGCTTCAGCACTTAGTGTTAAGCAGGTGGCCGAAGATTACTATCCTATGAAAGCAAGACACCACCTTAACAAAGACCGTGTTGTTATTTGTGTTGGTGGTACCGGGAATCCATATTTTACAACAGATTCTGCGGCGGCATTGCGCGCACTTGAATTAAACTGTGATGTTCTGCTTAAAGCTACAAAAGTGGATGGTGTATACGACAATGATCCCGAAAAAGATAAAAATGCAAAGAAATTCGATACTATTTCGTATAAAGATGTGCTTGCCATGGATTTGCGAGTACTTGATCTTACTGCCGTTACATTATGTAAAGATGGAGGAATGCCTATTTTGGTTTTTGATTTAACGAAAAAAGGAAATATTAAAAAAGCTGTCACCGGTGAAAAACTCGGGACGCTTATCTCATAAATACTTAACTTATTTTATACGTATGCCAACAAAACCTCATCTCGAAGCCGCACAAAAAGAATTTAAAAAAACAATTGATCATCTGCATAAAGAATATTCAAAATTGCAGATTGGAAGAGCCAATACATCACTTGTTGAAGATGTTATGGTAACCGCTTACGGAACCGATCAGCCTATTAAGGCACTTGCTTCTATTTCTATTCCCGATCCCCGAACGATTCAAATTCAGCCGTGGGATAAAGGAGTGCTCAATCAAATAGAATCCGGCATCCAGCAAGCGGGGCTTAATCTTACGCCCGTTAATGATGGTGTAGCTATTCGTATCAATATTCCTGCATTGACGGAAGAACGACGAGCCGATTTGACCAAATTGGTACATAAGCTTGCCGAAGATGCACGTATTTCTATTCGGAATGCAAGGCAAACGGCACATGAAGCATTTAAAAAATTGGAAAACGATAAAGAGATTAGCGAAGATGATTTTCACCTTGCGAATAAGCATTTGCAAGAAGCGGTTGATAAAGCGAATGATGAAGTTGAAGAGGTGGCTAAAGCTAAAGAAAAAGATATAATGACGGTTTAACACATGGATTTTCTCATATCGGCAATTGCGTTTATTGTTGTCTTCTCAATTATTATTCTGATCCACGAATGGGGGCATTTTTGGACGGCACGCAAGGTGGGTATTAAAGTTGAAGAATTCGGCATAGGTTTGCCGCCTCGCATATGGGGAAAGAAAATAAAAGGAACAATCTATTCGGTTAACTGGATTCCGTTTGGAGGATTTGTTCGTTTATATGGTGAAGAT
>WJKT01000042.1 GCA_014728955.1 Candidatus Peregrinibacteria bacterium | reverse complement strand
TACATATACCGTAAAGCGGCTATTATTTTTTGAGCTTTTTCTTTGTAAACTTACGAGCTTTTGTAGAAGCGCGTTTCGCTGTTGTTTTAGCTTTTCTCTTAGCTTTTGTAGCTGTTCTCTTTGTTGCGGTCTTTGCTTTTCTTCCAACTTTTTTTGCAGCTTTTGTCGCTCGTTTTTTCCCTTCTTCAGCCATTTCTTCAGCAGCAACTCTCGCTTTACCAAGCTGCTCTTGAACCGGCTCCGATTCATACGCTTCTTTTGCAGTATGAATAACCTCCTTACCCATATCGACAAACCCATCCTTAACCGCTTCCAATCCATAACCACCCTGGCTTCGTTCTCTTTTAATTGATTCTCGCAACTTCTTCCCTTTTTTGGGAGCAAAAAGAATACCCAGTGCCGTACCGGCTATCATTCCCAATAATAGTCCTGATCGATGTTTACCCATAGTAAAATTAGTTATTTAAGTACAAAATTAATTATAAATCACTCTCCAAAATATGCAAGATTTTAGCCTTGTCTCCCCTACATATTCGTTTATTGCTTTTTCAAGGCGGTTACAGTAAACGGGTTCTTCCCGCGAATCGTAATGTATTTCGTTTTCATAACTCGAATAAATTCATGAAATAACTGTGCATATCCCCTGCCCAGCGGTTGAATGTCTATACGATGATTATGTGTCTCGTTATGAAGCTTTCTACGTACATTTTCACCCTTTTGAGGAGCAAACATAAGAGCAAAAGCCGTACCGATAAGTGCTCCGAGAGCTACTGTTTTTCGCGTTTTCATAGTTGTTTGTTTTAATTGATGCTTCTTACTATTCTATCAAATAAAGAGCACCTTATCAATGGGACAAGGTGCTCTTTCAACCATATATTCGTATTGTTTCGCGATTTCGTCTTTAGCTATTAACTTCTACTTCAATCTCGTCGGTATCGGTATCATCACCATCATCAGCAATAACTTTGATCGTATAATTACCATCCGAAACTTGATCGTCATCATCATCTCTACCATCCCATTCAAGGTCATGGTTGCCTTCGTCACGATCACGGTCATCCCATAATTCCGCTACAAAGTCATCATCGTCATCGTAAACTCGTACGGTAACTTCAGCATCTTCAGTAATGCGGAATGAGATTTCAACATCTTCGTAATCAGGATCAAATTCATCGTCCGACAATTCAAGTGATGTAATACGTACACCACCGGCATCTTCATCAACTTCAAATTTGATATCAACTTTATATCGTCCATTTCGGTTTTCAGCTTCGATACGGACAAAGTATTCATCCTCGGATAATTCATCTTCATCGTCATCTTCTCCGTCAAAATAAACACTATGTTCGCCACTTGAACGATATAATTCATCAAGCAAAGTCCGGATTTCATCTTTATTGTCATCGAGGATTTCAATTGTTACTTCCGCTCCTTCATCAAGCGTGTAATACACTCTGAATCCATCACCTTCCTCTACAACATAGTCGGAAAGACGTACATTTGATACACGAGGCGAATCGTAATCATTATAGTAGTCATCGTCGTAATAATTGTTATCTCCAAGATTTCGTTCGGAATATCGATAGAACAATTCAGCAACATCACCACGAGTCATCGGTTTCGCCGGATTAAACATCCCGTAGTAATCGGTATCCATCAAGTTATGCATTTTTGCATAGCATACATAGTCTGAATACCACACGTTTGCCATTGTATCAGGATACGACGGTCCCGCACATGATGGTAACGCAACCTTAGCCGATTCAAGGAAAATCTTTAATAATTCAACTCGATTAACCGTTTGTGCCGGTTTAAAGCTTCCATCAGGGTATCCTTGAATGATTCCATATTGTTTTGCTGTTCTAATGTATCCCATGTACCAATCCCATGGTGATAAATCCCAGAATCCAAGGTTTGTACCATCGGCAGGCAGTTCAGGATAATTAAATGCTCGTACAATCACTTTTGTTGTTTCTGCACGATTAATTGCCTGGTATGGACGGAAATAACCATCAGGATATCCGTCGAAAATGCCGGAACCTTTTACATATTCAATTGCTTCACAATAAGGATCGTTGGCACTCACATCGAGGTATCCCGCACATCGTTCTTCTTCATCTACCGTGTGCCCATTATAATCAACTTCCACATCGGCACGCTCGGTATCGGTTCCATAACTATTTTCAGCTCTTATATAGAACTCATAATCATCTTGTCTTACATAATCGTTATCTTCATCTTCTCCGTCCCAGTCATAATCGTGATCTCCTTCACAAAGCCATTTGTCATCAATCACTTCATAAACAAGATCGTTATCATCATCACGTACTTCGATGGTAACTTCAGCACAGGTGTTTAATTCAAAGCTAAGCTCAGCTTCTTCTTCATATGGATCGAATTCTTCCGGATCAACATCAACATCTGTAATTTTTGGATCTTCATCTGCATCATCATCTGCATCATAATCGACTTCTACCCAGATTTCCTCGGTATCGTCGCCATCTTCATTTTCAGCAATGACTTTAAAGTAATAGTCTCCTTCCTCAACTTCATCATTATCTTCATCTTCACCGTCCCATACGACATCGTGTTCTCCACTACACCAATACACTTCATCACGTAATTCGTTAACGAGATCATCGTCTTCATCATATACGCGAACAGTTGTATCGGCACATTCATCAAGTCTGAATGAAAGCGTTGTTGTTGTGTCATATGGGTCAAATTCTTCCGGATCAACCTCCATATCATATACATTTGGAGCGTCTCCAGTATCATCATCTGCATCCGGGTCATCAACAGTCACTTCATCATCTTCTTCATCAGATCCTTTACTGTTTTGAGCACTTATTTCAATAGTATATTGACCATTCTCTACAATATCATGATCATCATCGCGTCCATCCCATGTTAATGAATGATTTCCTTCACATTGATAATCAATTTCTTCCAATGTTGTTACATATGCATTATTTGATTTCTTATATACTTTTGCCGTTATATAAGCGCATGTATTTAAGGTATAGGTAATAGTAGTATCTTCTTCAGTCGGATCAAATTCATCCGGAGAAGCATAGGTATTGGTAACATCCGGTGTTACAACGGTATTGTTGTTTGATTCGTAATCAACAGTAACCGATCCTTCTTCCATATCATCTCCCCATGCATTTTCCGCATATACTTTATAGGTATAGGTATCCTCCGACATAAGATCGCCGTTAAGATTTCGCCCATCCCATATTACGGAATGCGTTCCCGAATTTTCATCTTCATGATCGGACAAAATATCAACAAGCATTGACCCGTCGTAAATTTCAACGGTTACATCCGCCCCGGTATTTAGGGTATAAAATACTCGAGTATCCTCATCTTGCGGATCAAAGGTAGATGGTGAAACATAGTCGTTTGTAACATTAGGCTCTATGCCAATCTCGCTACCATAATTTGAGGCAATATACCCATATTCAACATCGCTGCCGAAATCTCCGGTTGCACTTATTACATAACGATATTCACCTTCACCAACAGTCACATTATGCTTGTTTCTACCATTCCATATCACATAATATGTTCCTGATGACTTACTTTGATTACTCATTAAAGTAACAACATGTGATCCGTTTTTCTCAATTTCCACCGCTAACTCTTCAACAGAATCGTTAAGAGTGAAATAAATCTTGGTTGTTTCCAAGCGAGGATCAAATTGTTGAGGATAGGCGTAATCATTGGTAATCACATTGGTTGGTTGAGGGGTTGTACCTCCACCAAAATCTACAGTTACAGTATCATCGGCAAATAAAGCAAAATCACTACCATAGAAAAGTAGTTGTGCTTTATACGTTCCTTCGGCAACCTGCGTGCCACTATCATTGGTACCATCCCAATAATACGTGTGGCTTCCCGCAGTTACATCCTGACGCATTGCAAGCGTTTTAATAGGATTGCTGCCTTCGTGGATTTCCAAACCGACTTTTCCCGATGTATTAAGGGAAAAATTAATTTCCGCCGATTGTTCTGACGGATTAAAAGAGCTTTGAACAACTTCAAAGCTATCAATTGCCGCAACATCAGCTTTTACCGAAGCGATGTTTGCAACAAAAAGCGTCAACGCAAGCGACATAACCATCAACGTTGCCGCCGTGCGTTTGAAGATTTGTGCTGTCTTATACATACATAAAGGGTTTAAATGTGTAAAAATTGTACATATATTAATGGTGTTTCTGTTCTTTATAAAGAGAAAGGGCGCATGACATTACAAAGTTTAGAAGCGATTATAACTACATCGCTTGTTTTTGTCAAGGGTTAATGTTGCGTGCACACAAAAAAACTTCTAAACACGAAGCCTATTAGGAATTAACGTATGGGGGAAACGTTTATCTTAAAAGGTCTTCCCCTTTACATGTATCTTTTTAAACGTCCATAACCGATTCATGATATAACTGAAAATAAGAACGAGCGTTGCTGTAATAATTTTTGCCAGTACATACCAAAGATGCACAAGATCGACAAAAATAAACATAAATACAAGCGTTAGTACAAAGTTCATTATCGAAATAACAAAAAAGGCGGTAAACTGTCTTTTCAAATTATGTGACGTATCATGGAAGGTCCATCGTTTATGCAGATTAAAGTTGACAATTACCGCGACCATAAAAGCTAGCGCGGTAGCGAGCAAGATGGGAAAATGAGCATATTCAACCAACATAAAGAGTGTTGTCATGTCGCAGGTCAGCCCCACGGTTGCCACCAATGTGTATTTGATAAACGTTACAATCTTATGAGCATTCATATCGATACTTTTATTTTTATTTCCCTTTTATTTTACCTTATTTAAAGGGTTTTTACCAGATTAAAATTCACTCCCCCATTATTTTAAGTATATCCAATCCCATTTCTTTCATCAGATGATAAAAACGATGAAGAGGAAAACCAACCACATTAAAATAATCACCTTCAACTTTTTCGATAAACAGTGCCCCGATTCCCTGAATACCATATCCGCAGGCAAGCCCTCGCCATTCTCCAAAATCAAGATAGCTTTCAATTTCATTTCCGGAAAGACTGTTAAAGGTCACGGTTGTCGTTTCCGCAGCTTCAACCGATTGCCCGGAATCACTGTCAATAATGGCTATACCCGTAATAACGTGGTGGGTTGTTCCGCTCAACAAGCGGATCATTTCCCGAGCATGAGCTCTATCACGAGGTTTTTCGAATACGCGTCCTTCATATTCACCTATTGTGTCCATTCCAATCACTACACTGCGTTCTTGTTTTTCTGCAACCGACTGGGCTTTTTGACGGGCATTCGAAATAGCAAAGGCAGCCGGTTTTTGATGACTGCTATCAAAGGAAGGCTCAATAATAGTACTCGGGACCGATTTAAAAGGTATACGGAGGCCTTCAAGCAGCTGAATTCTTCGTTTGCTTTCAGAAGCCAAAATAATCTCCTTACCATGATGCTTAGTGGCATTCATAAAGGTTTGACATTAGAGGATGTATCACCTATATTTTATGGGCAATTTCTGTAGAAGCAATACTAAATCATCACTATGCCAATTATTAAATCAGCAAAAAAACGTGTTAAACAAGCAAAAAAGAGACAAGAACGAAACTATCCGTTGCGTAGTCTCATGAAAACGCATATGAAAAAAGTGCTTACCGCCGCACAAGAAGGAAAAAAGGAAGAAGCAGAGAAAGCGTTGCCGCAGGCATACAAAGTAATTGACACGGCAGCGAAAAAAAATATCATTCATAAGAAAAATGCTGCCAATAAGAAATCAAAATTAGCACGAGCTATTGCTCGATCCGGCAAAGTAAAACCTTCGAAAGCACCATCAAAGAAAACGAAGAAAGCTTCTCCGGCGAAACAATCAAAAAAGACCGAATCAAAAGAAACGAAGAAATAAATTCAATACGTTCTTATATTTTGTATTCACTCCGTAGCGGCTTTCCATGTATAATGCCGCTGTTGATCTTTTACAAATGGGCCTGTAGCTCAGTGGTCAGAGCAGTCGGCTCATAACCGATTGGTCGCTGGTTCAAGTCCAGCCAGGCCCACCAAATAGACGTCTAATATTTTTTCAATTCTGCAGCAGATACTTACTTTCTGCTTTTTAGAGAAGCACTAAGCATTGAATAACTGCCAAAAATGCTTTCCTGTAGTTAAAAGAGTTGCAACATCTGCTAAAATACTAAGAATAAGAACAACACTCAGTACGATAGTACCATTACCAACTATATTTGATATTTCTCCATTATCAGTTGCCTTCATTATATTTCCCTCTTGATAAAGAACACTCCCCTGGTTCGTTATCTTTCCACTTCCTGAAACACTCATTTCGTTGTCCTTTTGGACTAGGGTATCAGTTGCCTTATGAGAGATCTCACCACCAGAACTATATTGTTCAACCCCTTCCATAATAGTATTGGTGGTATTGGTTTTTAGCGAGGATCCCTCTGTAGTATTTATTTTTACGCCATCAGGTCCGATTGAAAGAATAGGATTTTCTTCTGCCATAAGCTGTTTTGTTAAGAATAACGGGTTTTGCTTTTAGCACTCTGCAAGATACAGTGCTAAATTTGACGAATCAAGAAGTTTCTATGTAATTCATAAAATTCAAGTTGACATTTCTCTCTTAAATCTGTGCAACATATTTCAATGCCAACTTGGTTTACTGAAATGCTAATATATGGTATAATAATAGCAAGAAAGTCAAACAACTAGACAATGCAAGATACAAAAATTAAAGACAAAAAGGCAAAACAAAAGAGCAAGCTATATATTATCTTCTTTGGATATTTCACTCAGTCAAATGAAGAAAAACAAAAAAATTCCTCAACAATAAACTTGCTTCAAACCTTTGTTGGACTATTTGAAAGCATAATAATTTTCACCATTTTCATATTTATCTTTGGAGAACTGTGGCCAGTTATCGCCCCTGTTGTTTATTATGTACTTGGATTAGCATTAATAATCTTAATTCCACTATTTCAGTTCCTTATTTCCAATATTGTAATTGTACTATTAGTTATAATTGCGCTCCTTCTTCTTGGAATTTACTTAAGAAGGTAGATTATTCATTTTAGAGTCCTATTCAACAATTCTGCACAAAGTGTTAAACTGTTACGTGCTAAGTATTGCTTTATATCTCTAATAACCCGCTCAACAAAACCATTCGTAACCTTACTGTCAGTCGGTTCCAGCCGTGGTAGATAAGGTACCTGTGCCTCCCTGGTTAAATCCGTGGTCGTTGAGGCCCACCAAAGATTTTTTATAAAATAGTAATAGCGTTACCAGATATTCATGTGCCTTACCATCCCGGCAAAAGTTGTTAAAATACATGGAAATAAGGCCGTCATCAAACAAGGAGACGTTCAAAAAACCATCTCTATAAAAGCTGTCTCCGAGGTAACAGTTGGTGACTGGGTTTTGTATATGTCGGATATTGCCGTCCAAAAAGTCGATAAAAAAGATGCAAAAGAGATTTTGGAGCTGCTTGAACACGTTCAAAAAACAGATCCGGATACATTGGATCCCCAATTTGTCAAAATTATTAAAAATTCTAAAGAAAGACCTCTTGAAAAAGAAGAGATTGAATATTTGTTAAAGTGCGAAGGCCGTGAGGCAGAAGCCCTTTTTAGCGAAGCCGATATGATGCGCCGAGCGAACATTAACGATTTTTTCTGCATCCACGGAATTATTGAATTTTCAAATTACTGTATTAATGACTGCGCTTATTGCGGCCTCAGGAAAGAGAACGCGACAATTAAAAGATACAGAATGCCAATCGATGAAATTGTTGAAACCGTTGATGAAGCTGTGCGAGGAAAAGGTTATAAATTAATAGTTCTTCAATCTGGAGATGATCCATACTACACGAAAGAAAAGCTGGTTGAAATGGTCAAAAAAATCAAAGAAAAAACCCGGGTGTTTATATTTATGAGCATCGGACAAAGAGATTATGAGACGTATAAAGAACTGCGAGAAGCCGGAGCAAATGGCGTTTTGTTTAGATTTGAAAGTTCAAATCCCGATCTTTTTAAGAAAATTCATAAAAACGGGAAAGATTTAAAAACTCGCATAGAGCACTTAAAATTTATGAAGGAACTCAATTATTTTATTGCCTCAGGGTCGATTATTGGACTACCCGGACAAACTATTTCTGATCTGGCCGACGACATAATTACAATGCGCGAAAACAAGTTCGACATGATTTCTATGGGACCTTTTGTTCCCTGCAAACACACCCCTTTTGAGAATGACAATCCCGGAACGGAAGAGATGAATTTAAAAATGATTTCGATTTTAAGACTGGAAATGAAAGATACAAAAATTCCTGTAGTTACTGCACTTGAGACACTTGATCCGGTTAACGGAAGGAAAAATGCAATTCAGGCAGGTGCAAACTCACTTATGTTCAATCTAACACCGGAAAAATATGCAGAACATTACGAGATATATAAGCGAAAAGAGGCGCTCAATACCAGAATGTGGGAAAAATACGGTCTTTACAATACTGATGAGAGTTATAAGATGCTTGAGGAAAAACTAACCCTAGATTAATGTCAAAAATACGTGAGATATTTGACTCGGAAAAGATTGAGAAACTCCTTGAAGAAACGAAAAATCCAACAGAAAATCAAATAATGCAAGTCCTATCAAAAGCCGAAAAAATGAAAGGACTTTCTTTAGAGGAATCTGCAGTTTTGATAAACGCCGATCCAAAATACACAGAAAATATGTTCAAATCGGCGTGGAAAATCAAAAAAGAAATTTATGGAGAAAGACTGGTTCTGTTTGCACCACTTTACGTATCAAATTATTGCGTAAACGACTGCGAATATTGTGGATTCCACATTCGCAATAAAATGAAACGTAAAAAATTAAGTCTGGATGAAGTAGAACAACAAACACGGGTTCTTATTAATATGGGTCATAAACGGCTTTTATTGGAATTTGGCGAGCACCCGGGTGAAACACCTATCGATTATGTTATTGATGTCATTAAAAGAATTTACTCGGTAAAAGAAGGAAAAGGAGATATTAGGAGAGTAAATGTTAATATTGCCGCTACATCTGTCGAGGATTATAAAAAATTGAAAGACGTTGGCATCGGCACCTATCAATTGTTTCAAGAAACGTATCACCGACCAACCTACGAAAAACTGCACAAAGGACCAAAAGCTGATTATGAAAGACAGCTTTTTGCTCATGACAGAGCGTTTGAAGCTGGTATAGACGATATTGGCTTAGGAGTTTTGTATGGCCTATATGACTGGCGGTATGATACTCTCGCGTTAATTTCACACGGGCAGTATTTGGATAAAAAATACGGTGTTGGCCCTCATACCTTTTCGGTTCCGCGCTTACAGCCTGCCGAGACAGTTAAAGATAAATGGCCACATACAGTCAGTGAAAAAGAAATTTTAAAAATTATCGCTATTTTGCGTTTAAGCACGCCGTATACCGGCATGATTATTTCAACACGCGAAACGCCTTCTGTCCGCAAAAAAGCATTTGAGATAGGAATTTCTCAGACCAGTGCGGCATCATGCACTTCACCCGGAGGGTATGGCAGACAAAAAGACCTCAAACAATTCACCCTTTCCGATGAACGCAGTGTTGACGAGGTAATTGAGGGCATTTTGGATGAAGGATTGCTTCCGAGTTTCTGTACTGCCTGTTATCGCCTCGGTCGAACCGGACAAGATTTTATGGACATTGCCAAACCGGGGGAAATCCATAATTTTTGCCGCCCCAACGCTATTTTAACACTTAAAGAATATCTGGAGGATTACGCCTCTCCTTCCGTAAAAGAAAAAGGTGAAGCAATCATTACGCACTATACCAATCACATCCCATCCGAAGATGTTCGTGAAAAAACAAAAGAGCGTCTCATCCGTATAGAAGAAGGTGAGCGGGATCTTTATTTTTAATAGCTTTGTCTTGCGTACAAAGGAATAGTACGATATGTTTAGCGTTGATGACGACAAAGCAAAAAAAATTAAAAATAGGCTGGTTTTCCTTTACCTGTTGCGAGGATTCAACCATTATGTTCGTTGAAATGCTCAACGATAATTTTTTTGCATTCAAAAAACTCTTCGAATTCCGACATGCCAATGTATTGCAAAGCAACAATACTCTTTCAGATATTGATGTTGCCTTTGTTGAAGGAGCTATCGCTTCGGATAAAGATAAAGAAAAGCTTCTTAAAATAAGAAAAAATTCTCAGTATATTGTTGCTATCGGTTCATGTGCTGTTACCGGGCTCCCTTCCGGGCACCGAAACAATTTTGACGACAAACTGAAAAAAGAAATCTCACCATATCTGCTGCAGTTTGATCAGGCCGATACGGTCTATGCACTACATGAACTTGTTGATGTTGACGATAAAGTTCCAGGATGCCCCATGATAGAAAAAACATTTATAGAAGTAGTCGATAAATACCTCAAAAAATTCAAGATTATCGATCAATCAGACTCTATTACTAATCACTCATAAGCGTTTATGCATCAGGTAAATATTTCCATAGAAGGGCTTTCAAAAATTGAAGGGCATTTAGATATGGATGTCTATATCAAAGACAATAAAATCGAAGGAGTTGAATTTAAGATTATGGAAAACAAACGTTTTTTTGAAAAAGCCATCTTAGGAAAACCCTATAAACAAGTTCCTCAATTGCTTTCACGCATATGCGGAACCTGTAGTATAGCGCACCTATTGGCCGCTATTGAAGCTATTGAAGATGCTCTTAATTATGAACCTTCAGAGCAAACAACCATGTTACGTAAACTGCTTACCTATGGCCTGATGATACGGGATCACGCATTACATTTATATGTTTTTGCATTACCAGATGTTATCGGAAAAGATTCAGTATTGGCCTTTGATGAAAACGACAAAACCGAACATAAGCTTTTGCATGACATGTTTGACATTAAAAGAGCCGGGAATAACTTATCAACGTACGTCGGAGGCAGAGCCGTTCACGCTCCTTTCCCTATGGTTGGCGGATTTGTAAAATATCCAACAAAAGAGCAATTGGAAAACAGCAAAAAAGAACTAAAATCCATACGGGAAAAAGTGTTATTTTTAATGGATATTTTTGACAACTGCCCATTTAGCCTTGAACGGAAAACAAAATTTGTCGGTTTAAAAACGAAAGATTTCAGCTTTTTGGAGGGACCCGCTCTCTGCAGTGAAGGTAATTTTTGCGTGCCGGAACGGGAATTTCGAACACAGCTAAAAGAAGTGGTTATTCCTTATTCAACAGCCAAGGCTTACACCTTACAAGGAAAAGAATATATGGTTGGCTCGTTGGCCCGCCTTAATGTGAATAGTGAAGCACTTCACGACAATACAAAAAAAAATGCAAAAAAATATATTGATCGTTTCCCTTCGATTGATGTGTATCACAATAATCTAGCTCAAGCTATTGAAATACTGCATTCAATCGACCATGCGATAGAGCTTATTGAGACCCATACCGTTACCCCTGAACCGCCTGATAGCATTCCTATCAAAGCGGGAGACGGTGTTGGCGTTGTAGAAGCGCCGCGAGGAACGCTATATCACTATATACAGCTCGATAAAGAAGGGAAAATTACCGATGCTGAAGTAGTTGTCCCTACGGCTCAGAATCAAATTAATATAGAAAATGATATACGGCATTTGGTGCAAACCTATCTGGACAAAGATGGAGAAAATATGGACAAAGATCATGTGCGCATGGAAATTGAAAAGCTTATCCGCGCATATGACCCCTGCATGAGTTGTGCAACACACTTCCTCACCATTAATTGGAAAAAATCCAAATAGAAATTGACAAATATAAGAGTATATATACAATAACTTCCTTTTTACTCTTATTTTTTCGCTATGAAAGAATATCTCACCGAGCAACTGGAAGAAACGGCACAGCATATTATTGAACCTCCCAGCAGCAAAAAAACACGTGTTTCAATTATCAAACTTTTTCATGAGCTGGAAGATGCTATTGAACAAGATTTATGGGAACATCAAGAACATATTACCACCCCCAAAGGATCATGTATTGCCCCGGTTGAAGCAGCCCATTGCATGCTTGACACCGAACGAACCACTATTTTTATACAGGGTATTTATGCAGCCATTAAAACGCTGCAAGAAAAACACCCCTACAAAACGCTTTCTATCGCCTATATGGGATGTGGTCCTTTTGCTACGCTCGCACTTCCCCTTACACATCATTTTTCATCACAAGAAATCCAATTCACTTTGGTTGATATCCAAGAAGGCGCTTTACAATGCGTTCAAAAACTTATTGAACAACTTGACCTTACTGAGTACTTCCCTACCATTGTGCATCATGATGCAGCAACCTATACTCCATCATCTACACCGGATCTTGTAATAAGCGAAGCAATGGGCAGAGCACTGCTTTATGAACCACAACTTGCAATTAGCGAGAACGCCAAACAGTTTGCGTCAGACTCAACTATCATAATTCCACAAGAAATATCTCTCAGTGTTCTTTTACACAAAACAAAAAATGATCATCGTCGTCCCGTTGACCTGGGAACGTTTTTTACAGTTTCCAAAGATACACCAACAACCGATCCGGACCATATAATAGAAGGTGACGTCACGCTCAAAGACAATCTGCATTCGGATCTTCCCTATCACGTTTGTATCGCTACAAGAGTCCGCGTATTTCAATCACACGTTCTTCATCCGGATGATTCGCTTATCACCCATCGTGAACCATTAAATCGCCGCTACAAAAAACAACCGAACGAAACTGCTTTTCATCTTCAATACCCCTCGGGCAGCACCGAAGAACAGATACGCCTTGAAGTGCGAGATGCATCAAATAAAATCACACGCCTCCTCTAATCCTATAAATCTTTACATTAAACGACCGATTTCCTTGGCTACTTGGGCATAGGCCGTGTTTTCATCCATTCCCATGGGAATGCCAATAATCGTTACCTTTTCAACCTTTCCCATTTTTTTATATAGCTTTAATTGCCAACCAAGATCAAAATCATGCATCGAATAAGCTTTTTGGCTGGAAAATGAATCAATCTCCCGAAATACACAAACACGATCAATCCCCTGAACCGTGTCTATCATTGTAAGCTCCGGACTATCCTCAGGAAGATTCTCCGTTGGATCGAATTCTTTAAAGGTTATATTCGGAAATTGCTTTACTAATTGTTCTTTTATGTGCAACGGCAGTGCATCTTCCGGGACCAGTGCATTGCCAACAAGATATATGGTTTTCATGGGCATAGTGTATCATGTTTTTGCAACTTATCTATTTACAGTTTTTCTCCTTAGTGCTACAGTAATCTTCGCCTTATATTTTATACATAAACAATGAGTATTTCTGACGACATTCCTCCGTCCGATGATTTCCCTCCCCCGAGATCGCTCCCGTATAGCGTCAA
Source organism: Candidatus Peregrinibacteria bacterium (assembly GCA_014728955.1). Classification (GTDB taxonomy): domain Bacteria; phylum Patescibacteriota; class Gracilibacteria; order UBA1369; family PNNO01; genus PNNO01. The sequence continues at coordinate 24,800 of WJKT01000042.1, read as the reverse complement.
AAAAACTTTATCAAAAATAAGTAACGTCAATGAGTTTAGTGACTATCTAGACCATATTTGCGCTTACCACGCCTATCACCTTGATGACGTGACACACGAGCTCCAGGAAAGGCTTATGTTACAGGGGCTGGACGAAGATGATCTTTTCACCTTACATGTATTCCTTGGCGTTGAATATGAAAACGGCATTTTAACCTCAAAAAATCATAATATTACAAAAAAACAGGGAACACTTCTTGCGAACCAATTAAAGCAGGTTGCGCATCAACGATAGTATTATTTTTTGCATTGTTTACATACGCCGTACGCTGTGATAAATGCTTCCTCAACCGTAAAATCATGAACCCAGGAAAGACATTTTTCACATTTTAAATGGGCCGGTTTATATACATTTTTTACCATTCCGCATCGTGTACATATTATATGATGATGAGGCTTTCTTTCCCCTTCATATAAAGCTTTTTCCTTCACCATTAATTTTCGTATTTCTCCCATCCCCTCCAATACATGTAAATTACGATATACAGTTCCCAAGCTCATGGAAGGCTCGTGTTTAAGAACACGTTCATAAATTTCTTCAGCACTTAAATGTCCTTTGTAATCGGTTAATATCTTCCGTATTAACGCACGTTGATGTGAGAACCGATGCTTCATAATACATTGTTGTTACAGTTTTATAGTAATGAAAACTTGCTTAAAATTAAATATAATTTTATTATTCTGAAGAAATGTTTATTAATTAACCTGGTTTTCATGAAAGCTGCCCACGTTGATCAAGATACGTGCATAGGATGTGGCCTTTGCGTACAACTATGTCCAAAAGTTTTTGAAATGCAAGATAACGGTAAATCAAAAGCCGTCAATCCTACCGGTGATGATGAAGAAAAAATTCAATCGGCTATCGATGCCTGCCCTGTTTCAGCTATCAGCTGGAAAGAATAAATAACTTCACACCTTTTTGTATGACTGAAAACAGCTCATTGGCTTGGTATATCGTACCAACAGTTGTCGCCGTTTTTCTTTTTTTGACGGCACTTTTTGTTGAATATGGTGCACGAAAAAACAATGCAATACAAAAATTGGCCGAAATATTACGCTCCGGCGCTTTTTTGGATGCTACCGTGCTTTCTATTGCCGTTGGAATACTACTTATTGTTAGTGGTTTTCAAAACTATCTGTTTGCTCCGGGCATAGCTTTACATGACAGTCTTGCCCATACCATTTTCAGCTACGCACAAATCATTATCGGTCTCGGCCTTATTCTCGGCACATTTACCCGCCTGTGCACCATTGGTATTATCGCACTTTTTATCGGCGGATTCTTTTTCTTCCCGCCACTTAAAGTACTTGATTATTCAGTCTTTTTAGGAATCGGGATCTTCTTGTTTATTATTCATCGTGACGTTCTTAGCTTCACCTTTTTCTTTCATCCGGTCGACAAACAGTCATTTTTAGATCGTTATCGGAAATACGCTTTCCCGATTTTACGTTTTATTACCGGCGCAGGACTTATTATGATTTTCCTCCATCATCATATACTTAATCCGGACCCGGCAATACAATTCCTTGCTGAAAGGCCACTTCTCAACATTATGCAAAGCATCTTCGGCTTACAAAATTTCTCTCATGAGCTGTTAATTTTTAATACCGGCATCTTTGGTATTCTTATAGGATTACTCCTTGCTTTGGGCGTTCTGGAACGCTTTATTTCTTCTATTATTGCCATTGGACTACTACTCACCATTTTGGTTGGCGGCGCAAGCTTTCTTCCTATTGCAATACCGTATTTTGCTATTGTTTACATTGTTATTACCGGCAATCAGTTTCAGGAACGCGAAATCAAAAAGCGTCCATAACGTCATTCCTTATCATCATTACAGGATGTGACAGTTGCCTCTTTTTATAGTATAATAATATCAATTATCACTCTGTAATCTATAACCATTTTTGGTATGCAATACGAACAAATCAATTACTATGATCCCGATTATAAGCCGGCGGAAAGCGATGTCGTCTGCTTGTACAAATATACGCCAAAACAAGGCGTATCGTACGAAGAAGCCGCTGAACAACTCGCCGCGGAATCATCAATAGGTACATGGACAAAAATTTCAACAATGAACGAGAAAATCGCACATCAATTAAAACCGCACGTTATTTCTATCGACAAAGAGCGGGAATTAGCTACTATCGCCTACCCAATAGGTCTTTTTGAGGTTAGCAATATGTCGGGCATATTATCGTCAATTTGCGGAAATATTCTCGGCATGAAAATTTTGGAAAGTTTGAGAGTTTGCGATATCAGATTCCCCAAGGACATTATTGAAAAATTTCCGGGTCCCGCTCACGGAATCGAAGGAGTTCGGGCTATTGCGGATGTACACGACCGTCCTTTTACCGGAACAATTATTAAACCAAAAGTAGGACTTACCAGTGAGCAGCATGCTAAAGTTGGCTATCAGGCCTGGTCGGGGAACGAAGGAGAAGGACTTGATATTGTAAAAGATGATGAGAATCTTACATCACAATCATTTAATGATTTTGACACGCGAATAAAACTAACATTTAAAATGAGAGATAAAGCCGAACAAGAAACGGGGCACAAAAAAATATATCTTGCTAATATTACTCATTCACATTTTGATGAGATGATGCGACGAAGCGATGTAGTGAAAAAGCACGGTGGTGAGGTTTGTATGCTTGATGTTGTCACCCTCGGTTTTTCGGCGGTGGAAACGTATAGACGAAAAAACACCGGACAAATTATTCACGCACACCGAGCTATGCACGGAGCAATTACACGCCAGCCGGGATTTACCATTTCAATGCTTGTTCTGGCAAAAGTGTATCGTATGCTTGGCGTCGACCTTCTTCATACCGGAACCGCCGGTGCAGGGAAAATGGAAGGAGGCGAAAAAGAAACCATGGTTATTGTGGAAGCGCTCGAAAAAGATAGCGTTGAACCAAACAAAGAAATGGAAACCCTCGGCCAGGAATGGTATGGGATGAAACCGGTTGTTGCTGTAGCTTCAGGCGGATTATATCCCGGGAAAATTCCTCATGTTGTTAAAGCAATGGGAAAAGATATCGTCTGTCAAATGGGCGGAGGATGTCATGGCCATCCGGGCGGCACCGCAATGGGAGCACAAGCTATTATGCAAGCGGTACATGCTGCTATGTCCGATACCCCTCTAAAAGAATATGCGCAATCACATAAGGCATTACAAGAAGCCCTAGACACGTGGGGAACATAATTACCGTCCCTGTGCAAGTGTAGCTTCTTGCAGGAAATAATCAGCCCTTTATAATGAAGACCTTTCTCATAATAGAAAGGTCTTCTACTTTTTAATATCGTTTTTAATTGCGCGCTTACGATAGTCTTTTTCCTTTGTTTACGACATGAAAACCCTTATATCCACATTTAAAAAAGCGCTTAAAACAATTGAGAACTCAAATCATTGTACTCTTCTCTCACATCGACACCCGGATGCCGACACCATCGGGTCGGCTCTTGCTATGCAGTATGTACTTAACAAGCAGTATCCAGGCTCATTCACCTGTGTCTGCGCCGATCCTTTGCCCGAATCGTTACTTTTTTTAAAACAAAATCACACCATACGTAAAAAAATACCATCACAAACCGACTGTATTATTGCTCTTGATTGCAGCACTCCCGAACAAACAAAATTTCCAGATGTCATAGAAGAAAAAAATATTCCCGTTATTAATATTGATCACCATACAACCAATACTCGCTATGGAAATATAACTATTATTAATCCTCATGCAGCATCAACTACGGAAATCTTATATCATCTTTTTGAAGCGACACATCTTTCATATAGCAGCCATATTGCTACTTGTCTGCTCGCCGGCATATACAACGACACAGGAAGTTTTATGCATTCCAACACAACACAAGAAACACTAAAAACAGCAGGAGAACTACAAAAAAAAGGTGCTAAAACCCAAAAAATTGCAAAAAAACTATTTAATACCCACTCTGTTGAGCAATTACGACTTTGGGGAACGGTACTTTCAAATGCACGTCTTAACGATAAAGGAACACTTGTATCCAAAATCAGTACACAAGAACTTGAAGAAACCAAGGCCAGCTCTCGAGAACTCGCCGGGGTAATCAATTATTTAAATTGTGCCCGCGAAGCACGTATGACCATACTCCTTTCGGAAGATATCCACGGTAATATTCAGGGGTCTATGCGAGCCGGAAAAGATGACATTGATGTTTCCGCTTTATGTGAGCAATTTGGTGGAGGCGGACATAAAAAAGCTGCCGGATTTACTATTCCGGGAAAAATCGTAGCACAAGAAACGTGGAAAATAGAGCCCCAAGATTAAACTGAAGAAAACTTTTGTTGACGCAGAGTTTACACGGCGATATAATCACTCACGAAGCCTCTTATCTTTTTTTATATGAATGACTGTTATTGTAAAGGGATCATTCTTATTGTCGGAGGGATCTTATTCCTTCTGGAAAACCTACAAATGATCCAGCTTGGTATTGCACCTTACCTTCCGCTACTGTTTATCATTCTGGGTATTATGATGATTCTGCCGGTTTGTTTCTGCGGTGGAAAAGAAAAATAACATAGCTGTATTTCACCTTCTAGCAAATATTGCTATACTTAAAATTGGTAGCATTATTGTGCACTAGTTTTATAAACAGCTTTTGTTATGGCCATTTCCAAAGAAGATAAAAAATTTTTACGCATTATTGATGAAATGGAACCTAACGCCCGCTGCCTCCGAGCCAATATTGCAGCAGCAATTGTCAAAGATGGCTCTATTATTGTTAAGCATACCAATGATTGGCATCCGGAATACGACTGCACACGATTGCGGTGTATACGGGATAAAATGGATATCATCTCCGGGCAACGACGAGAAATATGTTACGGTTTATGTGCTGAACAATGGTGCCTGGCACGTGCTGCAAAAAAAGGAATTTCAGTAAAAGGAGCAACTATATACTGCACAAAACATCCATGTCGTGTATGTTCAAGCCTTATTGCCGAATCCGGTATAAAACGTGTTGTCTTCCAAGAAGGCTATCCTGAAGTTATTCCTCAATTTGATATTTTAAAAGATCGAGGCATTGTAGTTGAAAAAGGACCAAGTATAGAGTATCCGCACGATGCGAATCCCGTACTTAAAAAATGGTCGGTGTAAACTGAGAACCAAACGACAATTACATGCTTTTTTAGCAATTCTCTAAAAAGTCGATCATCATCCGCACACCATATCCGGTTGCAAAGGGGTGATCGATATCTTTCGGTTTTTTATTATAGGCAACGCCCGCTATATCCAGATGAGCCCATTTATTCTTTCCCACAAAATGCTCCAGAAAAGCGGCAGCCTTTGAAGCACCCGCCATACTACTGGTCTCATCATCAATATTTCGCAAATCGGCAACCTTTCCTTTCATTGCTTCTCTAAAATCATCATGAATCGGCATTTTCCATGCAAGTTCATCGGTATTATCACCGGCTTTTTTAATCTTCTCTACCAATGATTCATTATTCCCCATCAACCCTGCATATCTATCACCAAGAGCAACAACACATGCTCCCGTCAATGTTGCAAAATCAATAGTATACTCAGGTTTATATGTTTCAATACCATACGTAAGCGCATCAGCTAAAATCATTCTTCCTTCCGCATCGGTATTTCGTATTTCAACGGTTTTCCCTGAATAACTGGTAACGACATCCGATGGTTTTTGAGCATCCGCATCGATTAAATTTTCCGTTAACGGAACAATCCCGATAACACGGCGATTAATATTTAATGCTTTTAGCGCATTGAAAACACCAACAACCAAGGATCCTCCCGCCTTATCCTGATGCATATCTTCAATATATTTTGAGGGCTTTAGATTATACCCTCCTGCATCAAAAATCAGCCCCTTCCCTACCAATAAAATAGGGGCTTTTTTTGATTTCTTTTTCGGCTTATATTCCATAACCACCAATCGTGCAGACTTACTGCCCGAACCACTGTTTACACTAAGTAGGGCCCCCATACCTTTTTTGGTAATCCACGATTTGTTATATACTTTTATCGAATATTTGTTCTTTTTTGCAATTTTTTTAGCCTTATCCGCAAATGCATCGACAGTAATATGATTAGGCGCTCCATTAACCAGATCACGCACAACGTCAACCGATTCGCTCAGCACTTGTGCTCTTTTAACCGCTTTCCTCTCATCAGCAGTAATATCAGATCCAACAATGGTTAATGATTTAAATAACGTTTCCTGCACTTTTTTACGATTTTTTCCCGTCTTATATTGGGCGGGATTGTAATTAATAAGCAACATTCCTTCAACAACCGCCTGCAAGTACTGATTAATATCCGTACACGTAAGCAGTGCAATAGAATTAATATCTTTTTTTTGATATCCCTTTAATAGTTTCGCCAACGTATTACGTACCTTCGTCTCAGACGCTTTTGATTTCTTTCCCAGACCAATAACAAGTAATCGTTTCGGCAGATTCTTTGAAGAAGGATATAGCATAACACTCGTACCGTTCTTAGCTTGAAACAACTTATCTTTCTTCATTTTTCCCACAGCTTTTCTTACTGCCGGATGGTCGATACTTTTCTTTTTTCCATGATCGAAAACGGGACAAACAAGCATGTCAGGCTTAGCACTCGGTGCTTTAGAATACGATACGCGCATTATATATATTATTAAGGGATAAATTACCTATGCCCACTATAGAAAAAAAGAGTCGCTCAAGCAAGAAATTGCTTTGCTTTTTTTAAAATATTTCGAGCATTTTCAAAGGTTACCGTTTTAATCGCTTCGTCAAAAGGCAACCATTTATATGCTTTATGCTCATGAGAAAGTGAAATATTCATTGCGTCCACGCGCGCAAGAAAAAATGTTACCACTTTGTTGATAACCGTTGCTTTACGGGTGAATCTATACTCTATTGTTTCTTTAAATCCATCAACAAAATGTACTTTTTGTATACCGGTTTCTTCCTGCACCTCACGTAATGCCGTTTGTTTTTCATTTTCATCAGATTCTACATGTCCTTTTGGAAATTCCCAATGCCCTTCGGGATAATGAAGAAGTAAAAAAACAATCTCCCCATGAAGATTTTTGTGGTACACCACCAGTCCACACGATTTCTCATGCATCATCATACGCGTCTAGTGTTTTTCCCAATTAATTTCGGCAAGCGCATTACGAGCCGCATCTTCTTCGGCATTTTGCTTACTACTTCCTTCTCCTTTACCTACTTTATCATTTCCAAAAAAGACTGCCATAACAAAACGTTTTGCATGATCCGGTCCGCTTTCGCTGAGAAGTTTATATTCGGGAGTAATGGAAAGCTTCTCTTGTGACAATTCTTGCAAATGTGATTTTGCATCTATATGAAGACCTTTTTCGAGAATTTTTTCTAACTTGGTAATAATATATTTAGAAATGAATGTATGTGTCACACGATACCCTTTATCTAAATAAAGCGCTCCAATGACAGCCTCTACGGTATTTGCCAAAATATAATTTTTCTTTCTTCCTCCCGATCTTTCTTCTCCGTGGCTCAAATATAAATACGTCCCCAAATTCAGCTCTTTCCCCACTTCGGCGAGATGCTCTCCTTTTACTAATGCAGACCGCCAATTGGTTAACTGGCCTTCATCTTTTTTTGGATACGTTTTGTATAGATACTCGGTAACGGTAAGCTCAAGAACAGCATCCCCCAAAAATTCGAGGCGCTCATTATCTTCTTTATCGTCTTTATGATATTCATTCATAAATGATTTATGCACAAAGGCGGTATCAAGTAAGGTTTTGTTCTCGAAAGTTATCCCTATTTGTTTTTCCAATTCTTGATATCTATTTGGCATGTATATGATTTTAAAATATATTATGAAGCGGTGTGGTCGGACATAACCGCGCTAAGCACACCATTTATGAACTTGGCGGAATTCGTATCACCGTAGACTTTTGCAATTTCAATTGCCTCGTTAATGGCAACAACAGGAGGGACATCATCGGAATACACGATTTCATAAACGCCTATTTCAAGAATAGCACGATCCACGGGAGCAACTTTATCAACCGGCCACTCGGGAGCGTTTTTTTGAATAATATCGTAAATTTTTTTCTGATGATCAATAACCCCCTGCAAGGTTTCCTCGGCAAAAGAGGTATCTTTTATTTTTGATGACAGTTGTTTAATATTGTAAAGCAGCTTTCCGGAAGGATTAATATCCTTTTCAGGATCAGCCTTCCGAGCAAATTCATACTCAAAGATTGTCTGCATTACTGCAATTCTTGCCAAATGGCGATAACTGGCCATGTTTTCAAATTACGCTTTTACGGTGGTAATCTTATCTATTTTTTTCGCCTGATCAACAACTTGTCGCCCTTTATACTTCCCGCATTCTGGACAAACATGATGCACCATTTTTGCCGCACCGCAATCCGCACATTTTACAACATGGATGCGATCTGCAAGTTTCTTTTGCACCTTCTTTTCAAACGCACTATAACGACGTTTGGTGGTTGACTTAGCTGTTTTTTTCTTCGGAACCGGATGCTTTGGCATTATATAACGTTTTAAGTATAGCGAGTGGTTTCTCTTCTGTAACTTCCTGCACAGTGCAGCTGCACGATGTGTCGTTCAAATCTGCTCCGCACACTGGGCAAAGGCCTTTACAGCTCTTAGAGCATACTGGAATTGTCGGAAAATGCAAGATCATTTCCTGTCTTATAAGCTCTGTAATATCAACCGTCATGTTTTTCAAATCAACATGGTAGCGATCAAAGATATCCTTCTCCTCTTTATCTTCTTCAAAAAAATATACTCTTTCCCTATCATTTACAGTAATTTCACGTACAAACTCTTTCCCACATTTGTTACATATAAAAGGGAATTTCGCGCACATATTCTTAAGAGAAACATGAATTCCTTCCGCAATTTTCATAAAGGTAACGGTCGCCTGCAACGGAGAAACCGGTTTTTCGTTTTCAGCAAAGGCTTTTTCAATAGATTGCTTGATATCAAACGACACCGCAACACCCTGCTCACCACGAACAAGATCACCTACGTCAAATGTACATCCTTTTATACTCATGATCGTTGACTTAGAATCAATCTCAGGATAAAGATAAATAAATTAAATATATCCAAATATAAATGTAACGCGGCATCAATATATCTGTCTTCGGGAAACTTCTTAATCCTTTGAAAATCATACATAGCATAGCCGCTAAAAAGCAGCACCCCGATGCCCGAATAAATCATCTCAAAATTACTACCCCATGGGATAAATATGCCGATAATACCAACAATCAGCATACCTATTAGTGTAATAAACAAAAAACCGCGCATTCCTTCGAGCGATCGTTTTGTAGTCCATCCTATAGCGCCGGCCGCACCAAACATAAGCACTGTTGCAAGTAATGCCTTTACAATAACACCACTTCCAGCCGTCATAGCAGCCATAAGAAGCAACGGAGTAATAGAAATGCCCGTAAGTAATGCAAAAAATGCAAAAAGAACATAGTTAAGAGGTCTTTTTCTACTCCACATTGATGAAGTAAAAATGAGTCCCAATTCGGCTATAAATACAATCCATATAAGATTAGGAGTTTTTACAAAGGTTTCTATAAGATAAGAAAATCCAATCCATACCCCGAGAGTAGAGACTAAAATAGCCAATGCAAACGCGAACATTACTTTACCAAAAAATGTTGCGGTCATTTCTTCTTTATTTGTCCATAATGCTTCTCCCTGAGAGTGCATCGGATTATTCATATTCATATTTTTATTACATTACAAATTATCAAAAAGAGTGTGGTTAGAAATTCTAGCAAAGATGCATAAAAGTGCAAGCTCTTATCACCACCGATCAATTGAATAATGCGTGAGAATTCTGCTATAGTTCTTATGCTTACTTAACAAACATCCATGAGTAATAAAATACGTGTTGCGGTAGTTTTTGGCGGCCGCAGCGGTGAACATGAGGTATCTATTGTTTCAGCAAAAAATATTATCGAAGCAATGGATCCAAAAAAATATGACGTTATTCCCGTCGGGATAACCAAAGAAGGAAAATGGCTTTCCGGAGACGGGGCTATAGAATCATTCCAAAAAGGTGATTACAGCGGCTTAACAGAAGTCGTTCTCAATGCAAAAAGCGGCGCACATGAACTTTTGCATCTTGATGAAAAAACATATGAAAAAATACACGTTGATATATTTTTCCCGGTTTTACATGGCCCTTTTGGTGAAGACGGTACTATTCAGGGACTTTTTGAAATGGCAAACGTTCCGTACACCGGCTGTGGTGTTCTAGCATCATCAGTGGGTATGGATAAATTGATGACGAAAGCGGTATGGGAAGAAGCGGGATTACCCATTATCCCCTATATCGGAATTAACAAGCGAGCATGGGAAGAAAATCCTCAAGAAGTTATGCGTCGTATAGAAAACGAATTGGACTATCCCGTATTTGTTAAACCCGCTAATATGGGATCTTCCGTTGGCGTGTCAAAAGTAAAAAACACAAAACAGTTACAAGAGGCTATGGAAGAAGCATGTTCATTCGACCACAGAATATTAGTGGAAAAAGGGCTTGAGATACGCGAACTGGAGTGCGCCGTACTTGGAAACGACAATCCAAAAACAGCTCATGTAGGAGAAGTGCTGGTCGGCGGTGAATTTTATGACTATAACGATAAATATATTGATGGGAAGTCGCGTACTCAGGTACCTGCAGATATATCCCGCCACCTTGAACAACAGGTACAAAACATGGCGCTTCGGGCATATAAAGTACTCGATTGTTGCGGGCTTGCGCGTGTTGATGTGTTTTATGACAGAAAAACGAAAGACCTTCATCTTAATGAAATAAATACCATGCCGGGCTTTACGACAATCAGTATGTATCCGAAGATGTGGTCAAAATCGGGTATTGCATATGAAAAACTCATTGATCGTATTATCCAACTCGGTTTTGAACAACACGCCAAAAAGAATGAGAAAAAAGTATCATATGAGCGTGCCGGCAATTGGTTTAAATAAATTCCCACCACTACGAATCACATAGCGGCGGGAAAACAATCTTACACCCCTTTCATTTATTATATTGATGAAGCGGACCTCTCGGAAGAGAGCCCTCTTCGCTTTGCATGCAAAGAACTGAGAACCCACTATCAACCAGTGCCTCAAGATCCTCGCTGAATACATAGTCCCCCGGCACTATGTCGTGACCGTTGAACTGTGCATCCTTGCCGACATCCATGACACACAATTCAGAGGTGTTGCGGATGCGCTTGAGCATGACATACTTCATAACGTTTCTCCTTCTCTGCGGGGTTTGAAAGATCAACAATGTCACAACCGACTGTTTTTCAACGAAAAACGTCTATTGTAAAACGTAAAAATGATACCAGCTATTCAGTCCCTGTCAATCAATAAAATCCCCGTTAACTTCTTGACCAGCAGAAGGGCTTTCTATACAATGTATGGGCTCTTAGTTTATGAAGGCTTTTTCACCTATTTAATGGCTATTTTCACACGAAAAGCAAGTGGCGGTAGAAATATCTATCTCGCGCTTGATATCGGCACCGAAATTGTAAAGGCTCTTATTTGTCTCTCTGAAGGGACAAAGGGACGTGTTATCGGAGTCGGCAGACACAAACAAAAATTAGGAGACATGCAAAGTGGCGCCGTAACCGATATCGGCGGCGTTATTCGCAATTGTCAAAAGGCTATTAAGGATGCCGAACGAATGGCCGGCGTTTCTGCAAATCAGATGATTATGGGTATTGCGGGAGAGTTGGTTAAAGGTGCAACAACAACGCTCTCTTACAGCAGGCGTGAGCCAAGCAGTAAAATAGATCTTGCTGAATTAAAAAATATTGTACATAAAATTCAATGGAAGGCATTCGATAAAGTCCGCAGTGACCTTGCATTTGAAACCGGCTATAACGAAATCGATGTAAAACTGGTTAACGCGGCGATCGTTGATGTTCAAATAGATAGTTATAAAGTATCCAATCCTATCGGCTTTCAGGGAAAAGACGTTGATATCAGTATTTTTAATGCTTTCGCCCCGCTAGTGCACTTTGGCGCATTACAAACCATAGCAGCTGAGCTCGATAAAGAACTTATGGCTATTACCGCGGAACCCTATGCCGTTGCGCGATGTATGGGTCATGAAGACGGAGGAAATGTTTCTTCTATTTTTATTGACATTGGTGGCGGCACAACCGACATTGCCATTGTAAGAAACGGTAGCGTTGAAGGAACACGTATGTTTACTCTGGGCGGACGAACGTTCACTAAGCGGCTTGCACAAAGCTTAAATATTTCATTTCAAGAAGCGGAAGAAATAAAACTCGCCTATAGTTCGGATAAACTGGAAAAACAATCACATAAAATTGTTCGCGAAGCGATGAAAAGCGACTGCGAAGTGTGGCTCTCGGGAGTAGCTCTTACCTTAGCGGAATTTGAAGAAATAGATGTTCTGCCTTCAAAGATCTTACTATGTGGAGGTGGTTCTCATCTGCCGGAAATTAAAGAAGTTCTCGAGACACGAGAATGGTTTAGAAAATTACCATTCTCACAAAAACCACATATTAGCTTTCTTAAACCCAATATGGTGAGTAATATGGTAGATGAAACAAAGAGGATGAAAGATCCGCAGGACATTACTCCCCTTTCTCTTGCCAATTTGGGATTGGAATATCTGGGTGAAGAAAAAGTATTATCAAAAATCCTCAAAAAAATTGTTCGCTTAATGCAAATATAACGTATGAATCCTCCTCGTAAGAAAAAAGGATCTGCAAAAAAGACTACTCGTAGTAAAAAAACAACGAAGTCTAAAGTTTCTCTTAAAAAAAGAAGCGTTAATGCAAGCAAAAAAGATGTAAAGAAGCAGGCAAAGCTTCAGGAAAAGATTATATCTAAGAAAAAAGTGCTCTTTACCGAGATTGACGACGAAATCACCACTATTTACGACAAACTCAAGAAATATAAGATGAAAAACATCTATATTGTTGTTCCCAAACGTGCAATTTTATTTCAGAGTATCGTTAATTTACGTATTTTAAAACGAAAAGCGGAAGAATTAAAAAAGAATGTCTTTATTATCACCAACGATACAAACGGAATGCAGCTGGCAAATCGTGCCGGATTTAGTGTTTTTGACAAACTGGAAGACAGCGAACATCCTTCGTTAGTATCCGGTAAACTCGCTGATGATCATTTGAAGATTTCCCCACTTGAAGCAAGCGTAAACTCATTTGAAGACGATACGCCGACACGCCTGAAATCAAAAAAGATATCGATTGCCGAACTCATTCGACGCACGAAAAAAAAATCCAAAGGATCGTCGAAAAAGCCTCGACTACCACGAAAAAAGTCAGGGAAAAAACGTAAAAAAGAAAAGAATCGTTATGTGCTTGTTTCTCCAAACAGACAGGCGCTCACCATTCTTGTTACCATTTCGGTGCTGATTTTATTTCTCATTGTTTATATAGCAATTCCGGGAGCAACCGTACGTATTACACCTAAATCAGATACGTTAACAGTTTCGGCCAACGTTACACTCGCCGAAGCCCCAAGCAATCGCACCTATTTGGATACGCATCCAACCAATGTCATTGCCAGTTTCCCGGTTGAAGTAACCATGGTTAAAAACACTACGTACTATACAACAGGTAAAAAATTCGAAGGGAAAAATGCAACAGGAACCATAACCATTATTAACACGTCAAGCAGAGAATGGCCCCTTATCGAGCAAACACGATTCCAAACAGCAGATGGACTGGTCTTTAGAATTCAAGAAGGAGTAACCGTGCCGGCGGCTAGTTTAACCGGTCCGGGAAAACTTGATGCTTTTGTTGTTGCCGATGAAGTTGATGCAAACGGCCAAGTTATTGGCGAACGAGGCAATATCGGCCCCCATGATTTCTTTTTACCGGGCCTTTCTGAAGCAAATAGAGAAAAACTATATGCCGAAAGCACTACTGAATTCACCGGTGGAAAAACCATCACACATAAGATGGTTTCCGAAGAGGACATAGAAGCGGCACGCGGAAAAATGGAATCCGAATTAATGAATGCTATTGAAGAAGAATTGAAAATAAAAGTGGTGGAAATGAATCGAGAAAAAAATATGGAATTAACCTTACTCACGGGTCAGGGAGCATTCGATACGGGAGATCCGGTTATTACCATCCCAGAAAATATTCAAGGACAAATGATTGAATCGTTTGAAGTAAAAGGGCAAATGTATGTTAAAGGAGTCGCATATAATCATAATGAGCTTCTTAATATTCTTCGAGCAAAACTGAAACTCTCAAAAAATCCCGAAAAAATCCTCACTAAAATAGATACTGAAAGCGTTACCATACGACTTGTTCCGATTGAAGAAGGAGATGACCCTACACGACAAAAAATAACAGCAACCATTAAAGGTATTGAACAATATGAAATCAGTCCGGATAAAGAAGGGGGCAGACGTATTATCGACAACATCAAAGAGCATATTCTCGGCAAAAAAATACAAGAAGCCGAAAACTATATTCAACAATTGCCTTCAATAAACAGTGTTTCCATTGATAGTTGGCCGGCATGGTCCCCTACTGTTCCAACTGTTCCGGATAATATTACTATCGATGTGGTAGAGTCGCTTTAGTAATAAGAACCCCTAGCCTTTTTTGTGTTTTTATGGCATAATAACATGAAAACATAAAAAAATATTCCATGGCACGAAGACAAAACATCCCTTCCTTTCGCGAAACGGGAAAATTAGCCGAAGAGTTTCTCGGTGGCAACTCGGTGAAACCAAAAAACAATCCAAAACTGGCGGTGTCCATGTACGATAAAGGAGAATTATTAAGCACTCATTTTAGCAATAATCCTCGGTTTCAAGAACAAATTAAACATCTTAAAGAAGGATTGGTAAAGCTGCTTATTCTTGCCCAACAACATGAAGAAACCGTAACACCAAAACAGCAACAACACATTCGCAATACCATGTGGCGAATCAAAAAATATTTTAATCATGATTTGCTCCGGGAAGCGCTTATTCGATATACGATTAACGCCCATCCAAAACAATATACCCCATGGGAACCGGGACCTATTCGACGTTCCCTTCCGCGCAATGAATTTATTACCGATTTACAAGAACATGTATGTGAAGAGCTTAATACAACCGATTACAATAAAGTTCGATTTTACAACGCTTCGGGGACTCCGCTTGATATTTTATACAGTACTGATGGATTTTTCACTCTTGACGGTTCGTTATTCCCCGACGGAGAAAATCGTATTCTTCCTATAGATATAACCTTAAGTAAAAGCAAAGAATTAAAAGAATTTAATCCGAGCGGAAGCCTTATTCTGTTTATGGATGGGGAAAAGCTGGGAGATGAAGGATTCAAGCACTATCAGGAAAATTTCGCCGGGAGAATTAAAGATGTCCTACAGCATACAAAACCCGATCATGCGCTTGATGGATTTGTTTCCCAATTTGACGACGAACAATTATCTGCCTAGCAAAGCGCTTATTTGCTCATACAAAGTAGTAAACAATTCTTGTGAAAGCCCCTTTTTATTAATAATCGCAAGAGTGTTTTTTACAGTATGTATCGTAACATTTTCGGGACGATGATCCGATAACGGATACAACCTATCTTGTTCGGCCAAAAAATACATTACCTCTCTACATGAACGAAGCAATGTACTATTTTTAACTTCAGAATTATTAAGCAGTATTTCCAGTGCTTCAAACAACTCTTGTAGACGAGGTACCAAGGTATCGTTCCATAATTGGATGTGTGCTATTGCTGAAAAATACTGTGCAATAGGAAAAATTTCTTCATAAAGTTTTAATTGCCGACTTGACTCCTCTATAAGTCGCTCATCACCTATTTCATTGCCTCTATTCCATTTTTCAACAGCATTTTCAACCACTTCTTTTCCAAATAGAATAATTTTGCCTTTTTCCGGATTATCGGATTTTTTCTCCATTTTTAGCGATTATCTTTTATTACAAGGCGTATATTTTAAAACTTTTCAACCAAAAGTCAATACTAATGTTGACTTTTTAAGTATTTTATAGCACAATACGCTCCTTTAGCTGTAAAAGTATATGCTAACCGTTATGAAAACAATCAATATATCCACAGGATTACTGTTTGTCATTCTATCCTTTGTGAATGCCATACCTGTTAACGCAAACATGCTCGCACACGGCATCAGTGAATCTTCACAGTATACTTTGGATGACCCCTCATATAAGAAAAATACCAGCACTATCCCCCCACAAGCAGTCTTGCGCGTTCGTAACAATACGGGGAATCTTGATCAACTAAGCGGGACAACGCAGACCGTCTTTACATTTGACGGCAACGGTTCAAGTGATGAAGAAACCCCCGCTCATTTGCTTGAAGTCCGATTTGATTTTGAAAATGACGGAGAAATAGATACCTATTTTTCGGTTACTCGAAGTGTAGAACATACCTATGAAACGCGTGGATTAAACACTGTTCGCATGGAAGTTTTAGATAGAGAAGGGAATGTTTCAAGTACAACTCAAAAAATTTATATTGTAGAAAACACACCACCCGAAGCGCGAATCTCAGCAACCCCTACTTTGGGGACACCCGGAGTCCCTTTTTCTTTTGACGCTTCTCATTCATCAGATAGCCAATACAGACGATCTTTATTGGAATATCGATTCGATTATAACGGTGATGGACAATGGGACACCCCATATAGCTCTTCAGCCAAAAAAACACATAATTTTCAGTATCCCGGTATTAAAAATGTTATTGTAGAAGTTCGTGATCCGGAAGGAAGTTTGGATACGGCCCGAGCCTTGGTTTATATACGAGAAAGCAGACCTCCCATTGCACATCTTGATGTTGAAACAAGCAAAGATAGCTCTCGCATTACACTTGATGCTCAGGGATCTTACGACCCCGACAACACCTCGTTATCATACAAGTGGGATTTTGATTATACCGGCACCAATGACATTATATGGGATACGGGATGGACCAGCACCAGTCAAACCTATGCAACTATCACACGTTCGGGAGCCTATGTTATTCGTCTTTTAATAAAAGATATCGACGATCAAACCGATGAGAAAATTGTTTCACTATTTAATCGTGCAATGGACAATGCACTGTCTTCATGGTAAAATTATAAGAAATAATAATTAAAATTTTTCACCATGAACAAACAACATTGGTTTTTGCCTTTCTCCATCGTAACCGGACTTCTTATTTTCGGCAGTTTTTCCCTTAATGCTTATGCATTTCAACAAATAAATTTAGATTTAGATCCTAATGTTGCCCAGGGGTTTTGCGGCGACGGCAAAGTTGTCGGAGATGAAGAATGTGATGACAGCAATTCACTCAATACCGATTCTTGTTTAAACGATTGTACCGCTGCATCATGCGGAGATGGCTTTGTACAAGCGGGTGTTGAAGAATGTGATGATGGAAACACTGCAAATGGAGACGGATGTTCAAGTACGTGCGTTGTGGAACAATCGTCGTTCAATCCGGTTCTTATTACCGATTTTGTTTTTGACATTGTTGATTATTCAGACCTTACAGGAAACATAGCCGCAGATTCAGGATTATCATTCCCTACCGAAGGACCCGGGGACATTATTGATACCCTTGGAACGGGAGATTTTATATTTCCTGAATATATTATAGAAACAGAAGAAGAAGAATGTACTACCGAACCATGTGACGACCCTCCCTCGGGAGATGTGATCCCTAATTTTTCGGGATTAGTCGTACAAGGAGCCACTGAATTATATGGCAGTCTAATGATGGATCCTGAAAATGATGATGATCCAAATGTTCTTATTGACACAGATGGCAACATAAAATTCAGCGATCCCGAAGGAGAACAATCACTGAAACTTATGAATTTTCTAAACATTTCAGAACTTAAATCAAGTGGTTTGGCACTTATAGATTCCCCATGGATTATTCTTGAAACCGGAACACTCGACATCCAGTCTACGCATCATGGAGACCTGGTTGTTAATGTTGACGGCTACCTGAACGCAAAACGCATTGGCAGCTTTTATTCAAAATACACTACCTATAGCACCGGTGGTGGTGGATTAAGCAGTGATTATAACGCTCTTGCAACTCCGACATGTGATCGTGCCGGTGAATATGCTGTTTCATATTGGCACAATATTACCAATTACAACAGTTCGATACCAAATTTCTCACTATTGGGAGTTGAACGAATTTTTGATGAAAACGTCCCTATCGGGTATACCCTCAGAATTGTAAACAAATTTACAGCAGCAACCCAAATACAAGTAGGCGTTACCTGTTTTAACGCACAAGGATATAGGCCGGTCGGTGGCGAAGTTGAAGTTTAATTCTCACTTTCAGGCTGAATCATCATACAGTCACGCTGTATTTGCTGATCTTCAATTTGATCGCATAACGAAGTATCGTATGTTTTTTTAACCTGATTAACAATCACCTGGTTAAAGCATGCTGTTCTATAATACGAATCGATAAGTACATTACAATCCGAAGGATTTGTACTCTGACTGATAATTTCCTTATACGTCTTCATTGTTGATTTTTCCTGTTCAATACTATCAACAAAAGCCTGTGCCCGTTCTTCCTGAGTCCCCTCCGTTTCACCTACCATCTGCATTGTGGTATCTTCAGGTTGGTTTGAAGAAGGCTGGTCTTGTTCGCCGCAGCCGGCAAAAGAAAGTAAAAAAATCGCTGTTATAAGTATTAAAACTTGTTTTCGCATTGGAAAGAGGTTAATTTTGTACCACTATCACCCATTATATCGGAAAATCATGAAAATGATAATGAAAACTCTCGGATGCAAGGCAAACCGATATGAGTCGGATAAAATTCAGGATACATTCGGGAATAAACATTATATTGCCGATGTAAATCACTATGATGAAAGTAGCGCGGATCTCATTTTGGTAAATACCTGTACCGTTACGCACATCGCAGACAGAAAATCCAGACAAGCTTTAAAACAATTAAAAAAACAACATCCGCACGCTCGTACCATTGTTTTTGGATGTGGAGCAAACGTTCGAAAAAAAGACTATTTAAACCTTAAATATGTTGATTTTGTAGTACAAAAACGAAAAGATCTTTACAAATTGATCGAAACGCTGGCAAACGATTATACCAAATGCAACACATCACCCGTTAACGAACATAGAACCAGATCACTAGTTAAAATCCAGGACGGCTGCAATAATTTTTGTACATACTGCATCATTCCCTATGCGCGCGGGCGAGAAAAAAGCACCCCTCTGAAAACCATCATCAAGGAAATCCAAGAAAAAACAGCACAAGGATATAAAGAAATAGTCCTTACCGGCATTAATGTAGGAATGTGGCATGATGACAACAAAGATTTAGCGGGGCTCATACAAACAATACTTGATGAAACCTCCCTTCCTCGATTGCGATTAAGCTCTATCGAGCCTCATCATTATCCGGATCGATTTTATCGTTTATTTCAAAATAATCGTTTTTGTCCTCATATTCATATTTCACTCCAATCGGGATCCGATACCATACTTAAAACCATGAACAGAAATTATAATACGAAAGAATTCACCTCAATTATTAACTATCTTAGGCAAGCTTCTTCCGATATAGGCATTACCACCGATGTCATTGTGGGATTTCCGGGCGAAACAGAAGCGCTTTTTCATGAAACGGTTGAATATGTTCAAGCAATGCGCTTTAGCAAAATACATATTTTCCCGTATTCAAAACGAGCCGGAACCGTTGCAGCAACCATGAAAAATCAGGTTCCGCATGCCATTAAAAAAGCTAGGTGTGCAACGCTCGCCTCTGTCGAAAAACAGCTGAGAGAAAAGTTTTACACAACTTATCTTGGTACAACACACCCTGTTCTTATTGAATCAATTAATAGCAAAGGAATGGGAAGCGGCTATACCCCAAACTATATTAAAACGACAATAAAAGACAATCGCGGCAACCTTAAGCCAAATACCGTTGTGGAGGTCACCTTGCAATCAGTGCATAAACGCCCCTTGCAAGCATATGGAGTTTTATAATCCCAATGATTTTCTAATTTCATCGGCTTTTTTCTCTTCTTCTTCTTTCTTACCCTCCTGTGCCTGCTGCATTTCCAAATCTTTCCAGTCTTCATAATGTTGCTTTGCCAGTTTTTCCAATTGCGGCACATGTTTTTTTGAAAGCTGAGCAAATTTTTTCTTTTCTTCGTTAAAAATAGTCATCAGTTCATCAACCTGCCATTGTTTTAACTTTGGCACCGCATCAAGAATACGTTTCTTTTCAGCTTTTGAAAGAGAAATAGACGAAGCCAATAATGTAAGAAATTCCTCGTCATCAAACTGTGTGTCGGGATGCTCCTGCAAAGTTATTTTAATGCCATCGGCAAATAACGCACCAAGCTGAAAATTCGCCGGTGTTGTATCTTCTTTAGGAGGCTGTGGCTGACTTCCTCCCGCTCCGGGCATCCCTCCCAAAGGACCGTTCGGTTTTGGTTCCTGTGGATTACCCTGCTGATTCTGAGCATTTGAGTTGTTTTGTTGATCCATAATAAAAGCGGCTTAATTATCGTAAAAAGACGGGTTGATTATATCGTAAAAGAGGTGATGCGTAAAATTAAAACTTAATAACTACTCCCGTATAGCTATATGCCTGTAAAACACTATCAAGTTCATTCAGTGTCATATCGAGTTTCGTGCCATAAAACGGATCAATAACATGGAATAGTTCAGGCTGCTGAGCAGTTCCCGTGTATCCTTCAATAACAAGATTATGCTTGTACATATTAGCGGTATAGGGCTCATCTTTTCCCACTATATACCACGATACCGTTCCCGGCCCCGGTTCCGTCAAGATAACCGTTCCGTTTCTTGCATTAACATCGGCAAACACAATAACAGGATATCCCCTATCAAGCTGCGCGGTAATGTACCCATGAGACACACCGCTAAAAGATTCGGATTGTGGCGCCCATCGACGTGCGAGCGCCAACAACGGCTTTTCCAAAAATCCATATCCCTTTAATTTATCAACCGAAAGGGAAACAAGCCCATCAACATCACCAACAAACACCTCCTGAGGATCATCCCATATAACCTTTCCTTCCTTTTCATACAATTCATTATTCGGATACAGTCCCAACGATTCCATCGTATCGATTATTTCCTGCTCGGAAAGCTCAATATTCTGAGATAAGGCAATGCGCAATGCTGCGGTACCACACGATGCATCATATTCCTGCATAAACGATGTTAAGCCCAGCCGAACATCTTCTTCGTACTCTTTATCGGGATCGTTTATTATTCTGTACATAATTTCAGCAATCTGCCCTCGCGTCATAACCGCGCCATACTCCCCAACCAACTCATCGGGAATATAGCCGGCACGCATTGCGGGAGAATAATACTTGAATTTAAAAATCAAATCTGGATTTTCCAAAGCAATATGCATGCTTTCATACATCATCTTCAACGATTCACTTAAATTTATTTCTTGCGATGGCTTAAACATGCCGTCTTCATACCCCTGCACAATACCTCGTTCTTGAGCAAAACAAACATATGCCGTATACCACTGTGCTGCGGAAACATCAGGAAAACACCCTTCATATGCATAGCCGCGATATTCGTTGACATCAAACTCCGCTTCAACAATAATCTTTAAAAATTCCGCACGATTAATTGTTTTATCAGGCTTAAAAGTGCCATCTTCATACCCTTGCACAATATCCTGTTCAAACAGATATTCAATCGCCTCCCGGTAAAGGTGTCCTTCATGATCATCAAACGGTATCTCCTCTATCGTTTGCGCATATACAGAAGGTATAAACAGGAAGAAACACCATGCAACAAGTATACTTTTTTTCATCTATCCGAGGTAAAGTAATTTTTCAATAGCCACTATTGAATCCGAAAGTGATCCGGTGGCAAAAAATATCCATCCAAATACTACAAAGTTAAACGTAAAAAGAAAACCGAAAACCCGTAGAGCCGGGTGTGAACAGTTCATTTTTTTGAACAGCATGTGGTATCCGGCAAGCCCTATACCATGATAAAGCCCCCATACGAGAAAATTTAATCCCGCACCATGCCACAGGCCAAAAACAGCCATAATAAAAACCAGATTAAACACTGTCCTTACCTTGCCCTTTCTGCTACCACCGAGAAAGATATAAATATAATCACGTATCCACGAACTTAACGACATATGCCATCGTCGCCAAAATGATGAAGGATTAGTTGCAATAAAAGGTTTATTAAAGTTTTTCGGCACCGTCCATCCCAATAAAAAGGCGCAGCCGATTGCAATAAGTGAATATCCCGCAAAATCAAAGAAAAGTCTAAAATTATACGCATAGAGTGATAATCCAATGGTATACCGGTCTCCCGTCGCCGGATGAGTTAACACCTCTGTTAATGGAACAAGGCTGTCGGCAATAACAAATTTATAAAAATATCCGGCAAGGACCATGAGCATTCCTCTAAAAAACCGCTGCATGGTTAACGTTTCAAAACTTGAAATAAAAAGCTGGAATCGTTTGATCGGCCCGGAAACCAATGTTGGATAGAAAAAAGAAAAGAGCAGGAAATCCTTAAAACTATGCGGTTTTATTTTGCCAAAATATATATCGGTAAGATAATGGATAAATTCAAAAGTAAAAAAAGATATCCCCACCGGCATAACAATATGCAAAGCCATCAATTCGGTATTTGCTATACGTTCAACAATATCAATCAACATTGTTGTATATTTGAAAAACACAAGCGAACCAACTATCGAAACCAATCCGATAATAAAGGTTATTTTTCGCTTTTTACTCCCCTCTTTGTATCGAAACAGCAGTTTTCCGATCCAAAAAACAAAAATATCAAGCCCGAATACAAAAATTCGAATAAATTGACCGGCAATAAAATAGAATAAAAAGCCAAAAACAATCAAAACGTGCTTTTTAAAACGCGCAGGAGTCAACGCCCAATAAATAACAAAGGTAACAATAAAGAAAATGAGATATTCGAGCGTATTAAAAAACATGTTTCAGTTAAAAATTATTATAAATGAAAATATCCGATTCACCGATACATACAACAATAATCACTAAAGCAAGTGCAATAAGAAATCCCCATAATATGTCATATAATATGTGCTTCATTGTACTATGTCGTTAATAATCATAGTGGCCAACTGATTGTTCCCTTCCGAATTCAAATGCATATCATCCAAAAAATAACGTTCATCAACAGAGTCTATGTAGGCAGACGATTCAACGCCTCGCCTTGACGCTTCATCAATAAACCACTGCACGTTTTCCCGGAAACTTGTTTTCATGCAACGATCCACCAGTTCCTGATTGTACGGAGGCATAATAACGTGAGCATCAAGGTTGTTTTCTTCTATAAATGCAAGTGTTACTTGATATAATGCAACATTTACATTTCGTTCAGCATCCCATAATTGATTAGGATATGAGATTGCACAATTAAATCTCTTCATCTCGTCTTTTTCTTTCCAGTATCGCTTCTTATATGCCATACTTTGTTTTTCCGGTTTCCCAAAAAACAGATGCTCTATTACATCTTCTTTTGATTTTTCATTAAAGAAATGCACGAACAAAGACGTTTTATGTGATGCTGCGGGGATAAGCCTGGAAACAGTATGGCTCACTATATCCATATGCGTAACATGATTGCCAATACTCTTACGAACGCTTTCATCCACATATTCATTAAACTGTGTTAAAAGCCGTTTTTGACTCACGCGATCACGCAATTCTCCATTATCAGTCGCAAACCATTTATAGTTATATTGAATAAGAAACAGTGCATCTTCATCTTTTAACTTTTTTAGCCAAAGATAGTAATCAAGCGGTTTTGAGCCGCATGATGATAGGTTGTACACACTGTAATCGGGCAGTGCATTGCGAATATAGCCACTTATTGACTGAGCTTCATGCTCAACACCGATGCCATAGGCTACCGAATCGCCCAAAATAATTATTTTTCGTTTCGTATCATGAGCAAGCATATTATCGATATCGGAAAAATCGGCAAGAGAAAAATTACACACATTATTGGAAAGCAACATTTCGGAAGCTCGTCCTGTTTGTTCATACGAAGGAATGAATACGCTAATACCAGCATTTATCAAGATGAAAAACGCTGCTGCACATACAAAAATTCTAATTATTCGTTTATGAGAAACGGTAGATGACTGTTCAAACATGACATTCGGTAAAACTATTCACTGGCAACACGTACTGTCGTATCATTCTGCAGATATGCCGTTCCGGTATGGACAATTTCTCCCGCCGCCAGCGTTATTGTACCAGAAACAGTCACCGTGTTATCGGAAAAATCCGCAGAAAGGTAATCGGGTCTTACATCAATCACCGTATTATCTAAAACCGTATAAACTACTTCATCCGTAGCATAATCGGTAATAGCGCTATCCGCTATAAGATATAAATCAAGCACATCGCCTTCCTGCAAATAGCCAAGGTATACCATTCCCGGCTCATACCCTCCGGCATCCTGGTACCATGGTGGCTGCACAATATTCGCCTCACGCGATAATATTCTCATAATTACTTCCGCAGCCTGTGCGCGGGAAAAATCATGCGCATATTCTCCTGTCAGCTCATAGGGGATAAAATAATTATCTTCAGCCGTATCATAATATTGTTGATACCATGGATCCGTATCGGAGCTCGTCAATGAGACATCCATAC
>WJKT01000041.1 GCA_014728955.1 Candidatus Peregrinibacteria bacterium | reverse complement strand
TGGATATCAATCCCGATGAGATTGAGAAAAAACTGCTCGAGCTTGGTGCCGAGAAAACCTTTAGCGGGCTTGTAACCGTGAACTATTTCGATAAAGAAAATGGTGAAATTCGTGATAGAGGGGATTTGCTACGGGTGCGTCAATTTGGCGATAATCGTACGGAAGTTTGCTATAAAGCCAATAAACGAGTTGAGGAGGGATTTAAAGTGTGTGATGAGTATCATCTTTCCGGTAGTAGCTTCTCCGAGGCGGTGAAATTGTTTAAGCATCTTGGGTATGCCGTAACGTGTTCATACGAAAAAAGAAGGACATCATTTTTGTTTCGCGGTCTTGAAATTGTTATCGATCAATATCCAAACATCCCTCCTTTTATTGAAATTGAAGGAACGGATACGGAGGCAATTGAACGATTGATACGGGATCTTGGTTTAACGGGAAACGAAAGAAGTTCCCGCGCTATTGGAGGTTTGTTGCAAGAAAAATATCCCAAGGTGCAGCTTAATGGTTTAACGTTTTAGTATGGCAACCGTGTATCTTTCACTTGGTTCAAATAAAGGACGCCGGCCGGATAATATAAAAAAAGCGGTTCGTCTCTTGGATGAATGTGGTTTGCGTATTGTTGATATGTCGGCTTTATATGAAACAACACCTATTTCCAACGTGGCGCAACGTGATTTTATTAACGCTTGTGTTCGGGTTGAAACATCATTTTCTCCGCGTAAAGTATTGCGGGTAGTTCAGCATATTGAGCGTGTTATGGGGAGAGATCGTTCCCGGCCGAAACGAAAAGGCTATGAACGACCGCGGATCATCGATATCGACATTTTATTGTATGACGATATTGTGTTGCGTACTCAACGTCTTACCATTCCTCATCCTCGCATGCATATGAGGCCTTTTGTGCTGGAGCCGCTTGCGGATATTGCACCCGATATAACCGAAAAGCTATTGAAGAGTCGGGGGGAATAGCGTTATAGTCGAGCTATGTACGATGCAGATCAATTACATAATAAGGCAACAACGCTTCGCATACGGACACTAGAGGCGATTCATAAAGCCAAATCGGGTCATACCGGAGGGTCTCTTTCTGTTATGGATATTCTCGTTGCGCTTTATTATGGCGAGCTGCCTGCCGGGCCGATTATGAAATATGATCCCAAAAAGCCCGGATGGGAGGATCAGGATTACGTGGTGCTTTCCAAAGGGCATGCCGCCCCGGCGCTTTATGCAGTGCTTGCCGATTTAGGATTCTTTGATAAAAGCGAACTACATTATTTGCGTCAGGTTAACGCTATGTTGCAGGGGCATCCCGTACATAAAATTCCGGGAATAACGGTAACAACGGGTTCTTTGGGACAGGGATTTGCAGCCGCACACGGTCTTGCGTTGAGTTTGAAACTGGATAAAAAGAAAAATAGAGTATTTGCCATTCTCGGTGATGGAGAGTTGCAAGAAGGTATTGTGTGGGAAACCGCAATGGCTGCGGCACATTATCATTCGGATAATCTGACGGCAATTATCGATAACAATCAACTGCAAATAGATGGTTTTACGCGCAGTGTCATGAATGTTGAGCCTATTGTTGAAAAATTTGAAAGTTTTGGGTGGCATGTAATTAAAGTGCGTAACGGACATGATTTTGATGCGCTACTTCATGCTCTTGAAAAAGCCATTGTAACAACCAGACGGCCAACGTGCGTAGTCTGCAATACCGTAAAAGGTAAAGGAGTTACGTTTGCCGAAAAGAAGGCCGGTTACCATGGTGTCCCGCTCAGCGAACAGGAAATGAAAGAAGCAATACCGGCACTTGAGAGAACATTAATCAACAACGACTCATGAAGTCATTTCTCATTGGAACATTGGGATTTTTATTCATGTCCCCTTTCAATATAGCGGGTGATTCTATGGAACCTCTTCTTGCTCATAACGATACGGCTATGTTTGAATCACTCACCTATATGCTTGAAGAGCCACAACGTGGTGATGTTGTTGTGTTTTACGGAACAGATGAATCCGATAAGATTTTTGTAAAACGTATTATCGGTTTGCCGGGTGAAACACTATGGTTGCGGGAAGAAAAAGTTTTTATTATCGATAGCGAGGGAAACGAAATGCAGCTTGAGGAATCATACCTGAATGATGATACACAAGAATACTCGTTACGTCAGATGGATGGTACTCGTTATAAAGTTCCTCAGGGGAAATATTTTGTACTGGGAGACAACAGAAGAAGTAGTTTTGATTCACGTACATGGCATGATCCGTTTGTGCCGAAAGAAAACCTTGTGGGAAAATACTATTATACGTTATTTTAGGAGTGCAATTATTAATCAAACAAGAATATGAAAATCTTTCAATCTTTACTCGTTGCCTCTTTTGTTTCTTTATTTTTATTCACTGGGTGTGATTTTTTCGGTCTTTTCCCGGGTGAACAAGAGGTTGTATTTAAAACCGATGAAGGGACACATACGTATCTTGTTGAGGTTGCCGACGAAAAAGAAGAACGTAATACCGGACTTATGCACCGTGAGAGTCTGGAGGAAAACCGAGGTATGATTTTTATCTATGAAGAAGAAATAAAACCGGCATTTTGGATGAAAAATACTTTGATTCCGCTTGATATGGTCTTTATGGATGAAGATTTTAAGGTGGTTGATTATTTTGTTAATGTTCAACCGTGTGAAGAAGACCCATGCCCTCATTATATCCCCAACAGTAACGCACAGTATATTGTTGAATTAAATGCAGGCGAGGTTGGTAAAATGGGACTGGAACGCGGTGATGTGGCGGAATATAAGTAATTAATGGCCGAAAGTGCTATTTTATCTTATGAGGAAATGTGATACAAAAAAGGCATGCACTACACCATTGGAGAACAAATAGCTACGCGAACCGCTTTTGGTGATGCGCTTGCGAAATTTGGCGGGCGTAATAAAAAAGTGGTTGTTTTTGATGCTGATCTTTCGGGATCACTGCGGACAAAAAAGTTTTCAAAACTCTATCCTGACAGACATTTTAATTTTGGTGTTGCCGAGGCAAATATGGTTAATACGGCCGCCGGGATGGCGTTGAGAGGAAAAATTCCCTTTGCGTGCAGTTTTGCGGTGTTTGTAACCGGTAGACCGTGGGAACATATTCGTAATAGCATTTGTTATCCTAATTTGAATGTGAAGCTGGTGGGGTCACATGCCGGGATTTTAACCGGTGAAGATGGGGCAACGCATCAGGCATTGGAAGATATTGCCATTATGCGTTCACTTCCCAATATGAAGGTCGTTTCTCCCGCCGATGCAGTAGAGACATATAGTATGATTAATGAATTATTAAAAGATTTTGGTCCTGTTTATATTCGTCTCGGACGCGGGAAAGTGCCCGTTATTTATGGGAAAGATCATTCTTTTCGTATTGGGTATGGAGATATGTTAACGTACGGAGAAGATGTGTGTTTGATTGCAACGGGGGCTACTGTACACAGTTGTTTGGAAGCGGCAAAACTTCTTGAAAAAGAGGGGGTGCGTGCCATGGTTATTAATATGTCCACTATCAAGCCTATTGATAGAAAATTAATTATAGATGGTGCACGTAAAACAAATATGATGGTTACAGTTGAAGATCATACGACGATTGGCGGATTGGGAAGTGCGGTTGCTGAGGTTTTAACCGAAGAGTATCCGGCACAATTACACCGAATCGGAATGAATGATAGATTTGGCGAGTCCGGAAAACCGGCGGATCTGTATAAAAAATACGGACTCGATGCACAGAGTATATGCAAGCGAGTCCTTGAATGGTGGAATAATCGTAGTGATTAAATCGCTGTTTTTAATTTAATAGTCTATCTACGTGTAGGCTGGTTGTTTTACAGGTAGTACATACGAAATTGTTTCGTACTATTTCGTAGTTGCCGTAGAAAGTATCGATTGGTACCCGGGTAACGGTTTCGGTTCCTTCGCGTCGTATTGTTGCGTAATCAAAATTACAATTAAGAACACGATAGGTTCTTTCGGTTGCAATTTCTCGTACGGTTTTATATTCATTCAGTTCTTGAAAAAATTCCAAATCGGCAAGAGGGTATGGTTTGAATTCACTCATGAGTATTTCCCTGTCAGTAAGCGATTGATTGCCACTAAGAGGTTCGAAGGTGTGTTTATCAAGTTCGGTCATAATGATGCCAGCCGGTACTTCTTTATCGATTCGATATATTCGTCCTGATTCTTTAACTTGTACAAACTTTGGCAATGGTGCTTTAACAACTTCTATTGAAGCTGAATCGCCCTCAGGGATTTGTGTTTCCATAGACATAATATACAAGGTGTTTAGGATTAGTTATAAATATAACCCTAAACTTTTATTTTGTCAACATCAAATTCCCGAGAATCAATTACGTATCTTGTTAAGGCTCTTTATAATGAAAACCGTTAACCCAGAACTATTATGCAAAAGCATCCAATCAAACTATTTTCAGGGTCATCTCATCCGGAGCTCGCCAAGGAAATTGCAAAAAATCTTGGGGTTAAGCTTTCGCCAATGCATATTTCTCGATTTGCCTGTGGAGAAATCTATGCCAAACCGGGCGAAACGGTACGCGGGTGTGATGTCTTTGTTGTTCAAACGGCAACGCAAAACATTAATGAAGATCTTATGGAGCTCTTTGTTATGCTTGATGCGTTTAAACGTTCTTTTGCCAATAAAATTCATGTGATTATGCCTCATTATGGGTATTCACGTCAGGATCGGGTGGCTACGCCGCGCGAACCGATTTCGGCAAAATTGATGGCTGATTTAATATCGGCTGCAGGTGCGGATCATGTTATTACCATGGTGCTGCATTCCGATCAGGAGCAGGGATTTTTTGACTTCCCGGTAGATAATTTGTATACGAAGAAGTTTTTCGCTAAATATTTCAAAACGAAAAAATTAAAAGATGTTGTGGTTGTTTCTCCAGATGCCGGTGGTGCGAAGGACGCAAAGAAATTCGCCGATGTTCTTGGTGCCGATTTGGCAATCATTCATAAAACACGACCAAAAGCTAATGTTTCAGAAGTATTGCATCTGGTGGGAAATGTAAAAGGTAAACGTTGCATTATTTATGATGATATGATCGATACGGCCGGGTCGGTGTGTAATGCCGCTAAAGCTCTAAAAAAACATGGGGCTCATGACGATATCTATTTGGCCGCAACACACCCCGTGTTCTCAGATCCCGCTGCCGATCGTCTTTCAAAAGCTGGATTTAAAGAGGTTGTTGTCAGTAATTCTGTGCCTGTTCCCAAAGAAAAACATTTTAAAGGATTAAAAGTGCTGTCGGTGGCACCGTTATTGGCGAAAATTGTACAAAATGTACATGATGCAAAATCAGTATCGTCTGTTTTTACTACTTAAACTTGTTACTCTATGAAAATCTACATAGGATCGGATCATGCCGGATATAATCTTAAACAAGCGGTTAAAGACCATCTTGAGAAACGTGATGTAACCGTAACCGATTTAGGGAGTTTTGAAGGAGAAGATTCTGTTGATTATCCTATTATTGCGCGTGAAGTATGTGAGAAAGTATTGGAATACCCTCATAGCAAAGGAATTATGGTGTGTGGTACCGGGCAGGGAAGTGCCATGGCGTGTAATCGTCACAAAGGTATTCGGGCAGCGCTGTGTCCGACGGTTGAATTGGCTGAAATGTCTAGACGTCATAATCATGCCAATGTGCTTTGTCTCGGTGAACGAATCATTGATGAAAAAACGGCGCTGACCATTGTGGATACGTTTTTGGATACCGAACCGGATTCGGCAAAGCGTCACAAAAAACGTGTGGAAATGCTTGACAAATAATTATGGTACACATAGCCCCCTCAATTTTATCGGCTGATTTTGGCGCTTTAAATAAAGAAATTTCAACAATTGAAGCGCATTCGGATTATATGCATATTGATGTTATGGACGGCCATTTTGTGCCGAATCTTACGTTTGGTGCGCCGGTAGTTCGATGTATTCAAACTGATACCCCATTGGATGTTCATTTGATGGTTGAAAATCCACAGCACTATGTTGATGATTTTGCTTCAATCGGATTAGAGGTTTTAACATTTCATTACGAAGCTGTTGAGTATGCTCCATCACTCTTAAAACGTATACGAAAACAGGGAATGAAGGCCGGTATCTCAGTGAAACCCAATACTGACATAACGGTATTGAAGCCATTACTCGAGCATCTTGATTGGGTGCTGGTTATGTCTGTTGAGCCGGGGTTTGGTGGGCAGTCGTTTATGCCCGCAGCTCTTGATAAAATTAAATGGCTTCGGGAAAAAGCGCCTGATTTAGATATAGCCGTTGATGGAGGAATCAATGCAGAAACAGGAACATTATGCAAAGAGGCGGGAGCAAATATTCTTATTGCCGGTTCATATATTTTTAAAGCGGACGATCGTCTTGCCGCTATTCGCTCGCTTCGTGGATAACTTCCTGTATTGTGTT
The DNA here is from genome assembly GCA_014728955.1 of Candidatus Peregrinibacteria bacterium. Lineage (GTDB taxonomy): Bacteria > Patescibacteriota > Gracilibacteria > UBA1369 > PNNO01 > PNNO01. The sequence continues at coordinate 3,912 of WJKT01000041.1, read as the reverse complement.
GTGTATTGCACCGTTTGTTGCCAATATTGACGGGCTTTCAACGTGAATGGGTTTGTTATCAACAGTGGTGACGGTACCTCCGGCTTCCTGAATAATGAGCATTCCCGCGGCTATATCCCATGGGTGCAGACCAAATTCCCAAAACGCATCAAATCGTCCACATGCCGTGTAGGCAAGATCGATTGATGCTGCGCCCAAGCGTCGTAACGGGTAGCCGCTTTTGCTCACGTGCGACCAGATGGCAAGATTGTCATACGCTTTGGGTTTATTAGGAATAAACCCTGTAGCTGCAAGTGATAGTTCGCTACCGTTAGTAGATGAAACATGCACGGCTTGTTCGTTTAGAAAGGCTCCTTTTCCTTGTTCTGCAACAAATAATTCTTGTAATTTTGGAGCATAAATAACACCGCAATGGAGTTCGTTTTTAATTTCCAATGCTATTGATACGGCAAAAACAGGAAGCCTGTGTTTGAAATTTGTTGTTCCGTCAAGTGGGTCGATAATCCATCGGTACGGGCTATCGCTATTTTGTTTACCCGATTCTTCTGCGTATATGGCATGATCCGGAAATTGATTGTGTATCATGTGTATTGCGTTTTTTTCCGAAGCAATATCCGCTTCGGTTGCAATGTCGTTATAGCCTTTTTTGGTATATGAAAGGGTTTCTTTGTGATAGTACGATGTTAGTATTTCGCCGCATTTCTTGGCTACGGAAAGGGCTGTAGTGGTATAATTTGATAATGTTTTCATAGTGGGTGGAGGGTTATGATAGGTATGTGTGTAGTGTAAAGATAATACTTTTTCTTGCCAAATGCGGTATATTTTTATACAATCTTTCCTACCTCATAGCAACAGTTATCTTATGAAACGCTCTCTTTTTATTCTCGGTCTTTTTACACTGTGTGTTGTAATAAATTCTTTTTTTCTGATACATCCGTCGGCCAATACGCCGGCTTCACTTGTTGAGTCGGATCAACCGGTATATCAGGAGTCGATATATGATGATGAACAGTACGAAGAGTACGATGGGCGAGCGGAGAAAATAGCGGTACTTGAATATCACAATTTTGGTGAAGAAGATGGGCGTTGGACCCGATCACCCGAATCATTTTATAATGATCTTTTATGGCTTTATAATAATGATTACAGGCCTGTTACCGTTGAGCAGTTTTTGAATATGAAATTTCCGATTGAGGAAGGCAAAAAGCCGATCCTTCTTACCTTCGATGATGCGAGTGAAGGGCAATTTAGAATACTTGAAGATGGAACGATTGATCCGGATTGTGCGGTTGGCGTAATGAATAGATTTATTGAGGAGCGCCCTGATTTTGGCAGCGCCGGAACCTTTTTTGTACTCCCCTATAGTTTTGGTCAGGCTGAGTATATAGATGATAAGTTGCAGTATCTTGTTAGTTCGGGTCGCGAGATTGGAAGTCATACGTTTGGGCATGAAGATTTGGATAAGGTTGATGCACAGACAATTCAATGGACTTTGGCAGAGGCGCAGCGATATGTGAACAATCAGCTTGATCTTGATGAGCCATACGAAATGAGAGCACTTGCCTACCCACTCGGGAATTATCCCGATGGAGAGCTGTTAAAACTGATTGAATCGGGAGAAGATGAAGGCTATACATATGAAATTGATGCAGCTTTTTTGGTTGGTTCTCATCCCGCTTTCATGCCAAACCATGAAGATTTTGATCCGTATATGATTCCGCGAATTCAGGTGATTAATGAAGAGTGGGACAGGTGGTTTAATCGTGCACCCGGAGAGATTGAGAAGTCGGATGAAGATCCTGCATTCAGGCCATATGTTGCACATGCACAGTCGGTTGTTGAGCCTGAAGAAGTTGATGTGGCAATGGAGATTCCTGTAGAAGCAGATGATGCTACGGAAGGAGAGATTGTTGATGAAGAAGGTGAAGAGGAAGTTGTTCCTGAGTTTCCATATCAAACATGTAAACCAACAACTGTTCAAAGAGCCTCTTTTGGAAGTCAGTTTTGGAAAGCTATTGCTTACAAACTTACCAAGGTTCAGGTGAATATGGTGCCTGATTCATTAGTATTACGAGACGGGAAGTTTTATTACACAATCCCTAAAGAGGGAGGGTCTGTTTCCAAAATGTTCCTGCCATATTCAAATCATTATCGAACATCCAAATTCCGTGAAGCATTGTTAGCGGCTAATCCGGACAGTGATTTTGAGCCGGGAGACGAAGTTATGGTGCCCGATATTCCGCGTTTGCTTATTAAACATTCTGTGCCTGCCAATCAGCCGTGGGGGATTTATTTAACCGGCTATTACGCAGTATCTGATGAGGGGAATCGTCTTGCTGAGGCTATGCAAAAGCGTGGCGGAAAGATGCTTGTTTTTGATGTTAAGGAGATTGACGGAAAGGTTTTTTATCCGTCCGAGGTCCCTATGGTTTCAGAAACAGGAGCTGATAGTCACGTTATTATCCCCGACCTTGAAAACTATGTTCGTTACTGGCACGACCAAGGCATTTATTTGGCGGCTCGCATCGTTATTTTTAAAGATATTAATCTTGCCCGAAGCAGACCGGATCTTGCTATTCAACATGTGCACGGCGGGCCATGGTCCAATCGTGAGGGTGTGATGTGGGTTGATCCGTCTAATGAAGAAACCCAGGAGTATATTTTAGGTCTTACCGAAGAATTGGCACAAGCGGGTGTGGACGAAATTCAGTTTGATTATATTCGATTCCCAACGCTGGGGCCTGTGAATGAAACGCGATACAATTTTGATGAAGCAAATACAGAAAAGTATGAAGTTATCAGAGACTTTATAGTTAAGGTGCATGACAGGATTAGGCCATACGAGTCTAAACTTTCTTTGGATGTTTACGGTGTTATTGCATGGAATGATGGCTACGACGCTCGTTCAACAGGGCAAAGAATGGAATGCTTGGGTCCATACATTGACGTAGTGTATCCAATGGTATATCCGTCTCATTTTGGACCGGGATTCGCAGGATTCGACAAACCGGGAGATCATCCTTATTACTTTGTTGACGAAAGTATTCGTCTTTTTCAGGAGCTTTTAGTTGAAACTGATACAGAGATCCGTCCATGGATTCAGGCGTTTGCCTGGGGAGTTTCTGACTACGGATGGTGGTATGTTGAAGAGCAGATTAAAGCTGCAAACGACAGAGGCGTAAAAGGATATGCATTATGGAATGCCAGTAATCGTTATTTCTAATACCGTCGTACACGATTTAATTCATCAACGAGCATATTATGTGCTTGCTGATATTCTGCAAAACGATTGGTGATTGTTTGTTTGAACGTGTCTAATTTTTTTTGATCAAGTGCTTTTGACGAAGCAAAACTAAAGAATTTTCTATAGCCATATTCGTATTGTATAAGTGCGGGAAAATATGTTGTGTTGCAGAGGTGCTGTATAGTTTGTTTATTTCGTTTAAATGTGTGGCTTTCTATATACTGATCGAGATCTTTTTGTGTCTGTACCATAGAATCCACTATTATTTGCAGCTCATCGATAGGCGTTTGAGGTGTGAGTGATTGCATTGTTTCCTGTGCATCTTTCGCCCGGAGACCTATACGGTGAATGCTATCGACAATATGATTATGAACATCAACCTCGGTTGTAGTGGGAGCTATGTTTCCGATGAGGTTTGTTTGACCGTCTGAAACATCAAAAAACCCAAATACCGTTAGGATGCCTATCGTTAGGGTTATAATGGTGAGACCGGTACTGTAAAGAAGGAATTTTTTCATAGTAAATTCATTATAAGCGGGGGGCGGTGGATTGCAAAGTTTTTTGTTTCTGGTAGAATAATCAGGCTAAATTTTGTTTATATGGAGGACAAAAAATTCAAATTGGTATCGGATTTTAAACCGACCGGTGATCAGCCCGAGGCTATTGAT
>WJKT01000040.1 GCA_014728955.1 Candidatus Peregrinibacteria bacterium | reverse complement strand
GCGCGTCTACCAATTCCGCCACTTCGGCTTTTACTATACTAATATAGCCACTTTCTGTTAGAATGCAAGGCGCATAATTGAAATTAACTTATTTGAATGTTTTGTGATCAAGCACGTGTTACCTTTATCGCGGGAAAAGGAGGGAATGGCTGCGTCAGCTTCAGAAGAGAAAAATTTATCGCCAAAGGAGGCCCCGACGGAGGAGATGGGGGTAATGGCGGAAACATTGTCCTGCGCGCAAACGAAAACCTTACCACGTTATCCGACTTTAAAACAAAAAAGCAGTATAAAGCGCAAAGCGGACAACCGGGGCGCGGCAAGAATCAACATGGAAAAAACGCGGACGACTTATACCTGGATGTACCGGTAGGGACGATGGTGTACGATAAAGAAAATGAAAAACTCTATGCTGACCTTAATGAAAACAATAAAACATATATTGTAGTCCATGGTGGGCAAGGGGGGAAAGGAAACGCACGCTTTGCCAGTAGCACTCTGCAAGCCCCTAAGTTTGCAGAAATCGGTGAACCCGGAGAAGAAAGGACCTTGCAATTGGAATTAAAATTAATTGCTGATGTAGGATTTATAGGTCTTCCGTCAGCGGGGAAATCGACACTCATTTCCGCTATTTCAAACGCTAAGCCTAAAATTGCCGATTATCCTTTTACAACACTCATTCCACACTTGGGAATTGTTGATGTAGGCGCTATTACCGATACAAATATAAAAGATTCATTCGTCGCTGCTGATATACCGGGACTTATTAAAGGTGCATCGCACGGAAAAGGCCTTGGTGATGAGTTTTTAAAACATGTCAGTCGCACAAAGGTACTTATTCATGTTATTGATATACAACAAAACGATATAGTAAAGAGTTATGAAACAATCAATAAAGAACTGGTACTGTTTGATAAAACACTTGCCAAAAAACCTCAAATAATCGCCTTAAATAAAATTGATACTGTTGATGATGAAACGGTGACGATGCTCGTAAAGCACATCAAAAAGTCACGTGATAATATAACCGTGTATCCTATATCGGCAGTAGTAGGTAAAGGATTAAAGAAGCTCATTCTTGCAACATACAAACTCTTAACAAAAGAGCGGGAGAAAGTGTCACATATATCGGAAGAATCAGTTAGCACCCATAAAATTCATCGCCCTCACCTGAAAAAAAGCGGCAATCGATTTGAAATTTCTTTATCAACCAGTAAAAAAGATAATCAGGGAAAGAGAACATTTATAATTAAAGGGAAAAATATTGAAAAAATGGTTCAAATGACTGATTTTAATAATGAACAGGCGGTGCAACGAATATATACGCACCTTGATCAATCGGGGGCTACCAAGCAATTAAAAGAACACGGAGCACAAGAAGGAGATAGTATTCGTATTATTAATAAAACATTACCGTTTAGAACATGAAACTTATAATCGGCCTGGGTAATCCGGGCACCACGTATCAAAAGACCAGACACAATATCGGTTTTCATGTTATCGATACTCTTGTAAAACTTCATAAAACACCACCATTCAGCGAAAAAAGTAAGTTTAATGCGCTCATAAGTGAAACACATCTCAATAATGAAAACGTTACCCTTGTAAAGCCGCTTACCTTTATGAATCTATCCGGGAAATCGGTTATGAAAATGTATAATTTTTATTCTTTATCACCGTCGGATATATGGGTTGTATGTGATGATCTTGATTTGCCGTTCGAAACATTAAAGATACGACCGCATGGAGGACCGGGAACTCATAATGGCCTTAAATCAATTTCGGAATCAATAGGATCCAATGATTATCCTCGTTTTAAATTGGGTATTGAATCACGAAGCGACAGACAAAAAGCACAAGGGGCAAAACAGTTTGTATTAAGCAGGTTTACCAAAGACGAAGAAGAAAGGTTGCCATCGTTTGTCAAACAAGCCGCTCATGCCATTACCTATGCGCTGGAAAACGATTTGAATAAAGCAATGAACAAATACAATTAAACTTGATTTTTTAGAGGGTTTTCATTAATGTTACTGAGCAATTTAACGAAATTATCATGTACGCAATTGTAGAAATAGCAGGAAAACAATATAAAGTGGCTAACGATGACACTATCGAAGTGGACGCGTTAACCGGCAAAAAAGGGACCGTTACGTTCGATACCGTTTTATTATATGCACAAGATGCAAAAACGGTTGAAGTAGGAAATCCGTATGTTTCCGGTGCCAGTGTAAAAGCGGAAATCGTCGAACACAAAAAAGGAGATAAGGTAGAAGTATTTAAGATGAAACCTAAAAAGCGATATCAGAGAAAACAAGGACACAGACGACATCTTACTGTGTTATCAATAAAAGATATATCGCGAAAAGCAGCTCAAGCAACTAAGAAAAAAGCAGCCGCTAAAAAATCTACCACAAAGAGTACAAAGAAAAAGACGACAACGAAAAAAAATAAAACTACTTCAAAGACAACGAAAGCAAAAAAGAAATAATTATTTGTTTGATATAGATTCAAGAACTGCCGTCAGATCAGACGGTAGTTTACTTGTTACATGAATCTTCTCGCCATCAGGTAATACAAAGGCCAATTCGCGAGCGTGAAGAAATTGACGCGTTAACCCATGAGCGGAAAGCGATTCATTAAGACGATTATCTCCATATAATCCATCTCCTGCAACAGGATGCCCGATTGAGGCACAATGAACACGTATTTGATGCGTTCTTCCGGTAACGATATGTGCTTCCAAAAGAGTGCAATTCTGATAATATGCCTTGATTTCATAATGGGTAATTGCTTGTTTCCCCTGATTATCCATTGCCAAGGACATTTTTTTTCTATTACGAGTATCGCGAGTTATCGGTGCATCAATAGTACCCGTTTTATGAGGAATGCGTCCTCGAACCAGAGCCGTATATTTTTTTGTAATGTTCCTTTTTTTCATACACTTCTTCAAATAAGCGTGCATTGCATTATTTTTAGCAATAATAAGCAACCCCGAAGTATCTTTATCAAGCCGATGAACAATACCGGGACGCAATATACCACTGCAATTACTAAGAGCATCTCGAGTCCAGTGATACAAAAGAGCGTTTACCATACTGCCACTCATATGATGACCTTCTTTACTGGGATGTACCACAATTCCCGCAGGTTTATCAACTATGGCAAGATCATCATTCTCAAAAACAATTGATAGCGGTATATCTTCGGGCTGGGGGAGGGCACAACGACCTACTGGCATAGTTATTGAAATAACATCGCCGGTACTAAGCCGGGTATGAGCTTTTACCTCGATATCGTTGACTACAATATCACCTTTTTTAATAGCTTTCTGAAGCTGTGTTCTTGAATATACCGTCATCGTTGAGTGTAAAAAACGATCCAAACGTTTCCCGTTATCTTTTTGTTGCACCGTAATAGTCTTATTCATATGGTTACGTTTTTTTACCTGACTTCCATGCCATTTGGAACATTGCTTTATGCAATTGAGCAATTTCGTGACTTTCAATTACCACGCCAAGAAGTTCGTTTTTTGCAAGAGAAACAATTGAGACCTTATCATCATAAATATTCGTTTCATTATTAAAAGCGGGTATGTCTTTAGG
>WJKT01000039.1 GCA_014728955.1 Candidatus Peregrinibacteria bacterium | reverse complement strand
TATCTAAGACCACCGCACCTCTGCCGTTATCATTCAAGCTAGCCAAAATATGTTGTAGCCAACCCCAATCAGCTTTACCACCCGGAGATCCGGCCTCAAAACGACTCCATTCGTCATTTGTATAAAAAGAATCACTCAAATAGGGCAGACTTTTCTTGGTCTGATTCCACATCGGATTTGCAACTACTCGGTCAAAAGTTTTTAAATGATTTCCATCCCTGAATTTCGGATTTTTCATGGTGTCACCAATCTCTATTTCTCCTTCCATATCATGAATAACCATGTTCATTTTTGCCATTGCCCATGTTCCGCCCAAAAATTCCTGCCCATAAAGCTTGAGTGGGGTGTAATCTTCTTCTTTTTTCTCTTTCATCATCTCATCAAGAACCGATTCACATTTAATCATTAAGCCGGCACTACCGCAGCAGGGATCATAAATTTGCATACCTGGTTTCAAATCAAGTATTTTTGCCATGATTATGCCCACTTCCTTTGGTGTATAGAACTCTCCGGCACTTTTTCCGCTACTTTCCGCAAACTTTCGTATTAAATACTCATAACTGCGGCCGATTATATCGGGCTCAACATCTTTAAGCCCTAATCTCTTTTTACTGATTTCTTCAATCAGATTACTTAAGCGATCATCATCAATATCACGTTGGCCGTGAGTGGTAGCATTGAAATCTACTCGATCAACAATGCCTTGAAGTGAAGGATTCTCTTTTGCTATTTCTCGCAAATAGGTGGTGAGAGTTTCCCCCATTTTGGATGATAGCTTTCTTATAACCGACCAAACATCGTCCTTTTCCGCATTCTCAGGTATTAGTGGTAAATAAAAACGCACAAGGTTCTTATCCATTCCTACAAGTTTGAATGCTTTTTCACGGCTTCCTACATTTTCCGCTATCCTGTTAATTTCATCATCAAAAACATCACAAAGACGCTTAACAAAAATTAAAGGCAAGATAAAATCTTTAAACTTAGCTGCGTCTTTTGCCCCTCTAATGGAGCAGGCAGCATCCCAAATCCAACTTTCTAATGTTTTTGTAGTCATTGATTGCTAATTAATTGATCTAATGAAACGTCTAGAGCCTCGGCAATTTTCGCTACGGCAAAAACGGATGGTTTTTTGATAACACCAATCTCTATTTTTGTAAGAGTGGTGTATGGAATATCAGCTTTTCTTGCCAGCTCGTCTTGAGACAAACCTTTTTCTTTCCTGAGTTTTTGTATTTTCTGCCCTAAATTTTCGCCTTGATTGCTATCCATTTTTTGATAGTATTAAATTGACCGTAATAAATCCTAGCAAAATCATACTAATATGTTGCTATCGATAAAGCAATCGGTAATCCTAAAAACTAACCGCCCAGAAAAAGGCGGCGCTTTTATGCGGGCAGCCAAAAAACCGCAATTTCTCGTTTGGAGCTCCTTAGTGAACGAGGTGCGGACTGGGATGATTGAGATTTAAAATCTTTCCTGAAGCTCATTAAATGCACTAAGGAAAATATCGTAATTATAACTCTTTGAAAGAGTTATTGCCCAATCTGCTCCCCGACTCATAGCTTTCTGAATCTTTGAAAAATCAGAAGATCCTTGCATTAGAGCTTCTTCAACAAATTTTATTATATTAATACACTGAAGTGCGAAAAGATAACCATGCATAGCATCAATCTGAGGGGGAAAATCGACACCTTGCATATCATATCCAGCAAGCACCATCCCAATATTAGTAGTTTGGCTCATTATTTCAGATAATTCTTCTGAAGGATTTTCAATAAACGCTGTAGCTGCAACAACAATTCCTCGATCTACTTCATCTTCAATACCACCACATTCAAGTAATTCAGTAATATCTCTTAAAATCTTTACTTTTTGTGATTTCATCTTCAGCGCAAGTTCCTGAGAAAGATGATCCGGTGAATAATCTGGAGTATCTAAGTTGCTCATAATTTTTTTATTTCTGGAGCGGGTAACGGGAATTGAACCCGTCTCTGCTGATTGGCAACCAGCCGTAATAGCCACTATACTATACCCGCATTTTAAGCGCCCTTTAGAGAAAGAGCGCCTTTTTGTCCTTATGAATTCTTATCTTCTTTCGGCTTTAACGCCTTCATTGAAAGATTATATCTTCCTTGGTCATCGATTTCTACTAATTTTACTTTAACAGTATCACCCAGCTTCACTATATCTTCCACTTTATTCACTCTGTGATGCGCAAGTTGTGAAATATGAACCAGCCCATCTTTCCCCGGTGAAAATTCAACAAACGCTCCAAAGTCCATAATACGAACCACTTTCCCTTCAAACGTGTCCCCCACTTCCGGTTCATAGGTAATAAGTTCTACTTTCTTTCGCGCACAATCTCCTTTTTCCTGATCGGGAGCGGTAATTGTAACTATTCCATCATCATCAATGTCAATTTCGACATCGCAATCTTTGATAATACCTTGAATAGTTTCCCCACCTTTACCGATAACATCACGGATTTTATCCGGATGGATCTGCATACTAATAATAAGTGGAGCATACTGTGACATCTCTGTTTTCGGCGCAGCGATTGCCTGCGACATAGCGTTCATAACAAACGCACGAGATTCTTTTGCTCGTCCAAGCGCTTCACGCATCAGGTCAATTGAAAGTCCTTTAATCTTAATATCCATTTGCAGTGCTGTAATACCATCGCTTGTTCCCGCAACCTTAAAGTCCATATCACCGGCAAAATCTTCCATTCCCTGGATATCACTTAAGATTTTATATTTTCCTTTTCCATCCGTAACCAATCCCATAGCAATGGCAGAAACATGTTTTTTAATTGGCACTCCCGCTGCCATAAGAGATAACGAAGATCCGCATACTGACGCCATGGAACTTGATCCGTTACATGTCATAATTTCAGAATTCAACAACATGGTATAAGGGAATTCCTCTTCCGGCGGTATAACCGGTACCAATGCTCGTTCAGCCAATGCGCCATGTCCGATTTCACGTCGTCCCGGACCACGATTCGGCCGTACTTCTCCCACAGAAAACGGTGGGAATTTGTAAAAATGCATATATCGTTTTTTGGTATCTTCATCCATCGTATCGACAATCATTGCCGCACCGGGAGACCCAAGCGTTGTAACGGTAAGTGCTTGCGTTTCTCCACGTTGGAATAGCGCCGACCCGTGTACACGAGGCAATAAATCCAACTTACACGTCAGCGGTCTTATTTCATCAATACTTCGTCCGTCAATTCTCTTTTCGTTTTCCAGAATATTATGCCGCATACGCTTTTCGATAAGCGTTAACAGTGCATCTTTTACATTTCCTTCAGTAAACAATTCATCTTCAATATCAGCTGCGCAATGTTCCAATACTTTTTTCTCAAGTTCTTCCTTCTTTTTATTAATTTCTTTCTTGGTTTTACCAACGATGCTATCAAGCATATCGTCCGTTACAAAATCCGTCACCTTATCAATTGCTTCTTGCGGTGTTTTAACAACGGTATAATCAAGATCTTCTTTCTTATATTTCTTCATGAATTTCTCCTGCAAAGCACATAGCTCTTTAATACTTTTATGTGCCAACTCAAGAGCTTTTAACATGGTTTCTTCATCAACCTGGTTTGCTCCGGCCTCAACCATAGTAATAGCGTCTTTTGTCCCCGCCACTACTAAATCAAGTTCACCTTCTTCAATCTCTTCATACGTTGGATTGACAATAAGTTTCCCGTCAACCATCCCTATTTGCACACCGGCAATCGGCCCTTCAAACGGCATCCCGGAAATAGAAAGTGCAGCAGAAGCCGCAGTAATAGCCATAGGGGCAGGATCAACTTCCAAGTCAGCCGAAAGAACAGTACAAATAATCTGCACTTCATTTGTCATTCCTTTTGGAAATAACGGTCTAATCGGACGATCAATCAATCGGCTATTCAAAATAGCGTTATCCGACGGCCTCCCTTGCCTTTTAATAAAACGGGATCCTTTGATTTTCCCTGTAGCGTAAAAACGCTCTTCATAGTCACATGAAAGAGGGAAGAAATCTGCTCCTTCTCTGCCTTTTTTACTCATTGTTGCCGTTGCAAGAATTTTTGTGTCTCCAAGCGTAGCGACAACAGCGCCGCTTGCTTGCAACGCCAGTTCACCGGTTTGCAGAGAAAATGTGCGACCGGCCAGCTCATAGCTGAATTCTTTCGATTCCATAGTATCAGTGGTTATGATATAACCTCCATGACACTAAATACTAAGGAGCCCAAGTAACAAGTTTCAACGTTATACAACGTATATCACTGAAACCTGTAACTTAAGCCTAGCATTAGCATCCACGGAGAAAAAATTATTTTCTTAATTTCAATTTGGTAATAAGCTCATCATATACGTCTTTGTTGTTTAGCCGCATATAATTAAGCAATTTCCTTCGTTTCCCAACCATCATCAACAAGCCTCTTCGTGAATGGTTGTCTTTTGGATGATCGCTAAGATGATCTTGTACTTCCTGAATTCTCTCAGTCAAAATAGCAACCTGCACTTCAGGAGAGCCGGTATCTTTTTCATGCTGAGAATATTTTGAGATAATCTTCTTTTTTTGAGCGCGTTTCATATCGTGCCGTTAAATAATAGGGTCCTATCCTCTTGCAAGTCACGTAGGCTCCCAAAAAGACAGGCATACATTTAATAAAAAATTTCTAAAATTTTTCACTAGCCAAAATTTAACAGATTATAACGATTTTGGCAACACAATTTGCGTATTTTCAGGTATACTTTAAGAGATAGCCTCCCTAATGTAGTATGAACATATGAAACAAAAGGGAAAACCAATACGAAAAAATGTCTTTTGGATGAGTACGGTAAGTTATTTTACTGACTTCTCCAGCGAAATGCTTATGCCGATTCTTCCGGTTTTTTATGAATCGCTCGGTATTAATAAAACGTTTATTGGTATTATAGAAGGTTTTGCGGAGAGTTTTTCCAATTTCATCAAAGTCTTTTCGGGCTATATCTCCGACAAAATAAAAAAGCGAAAATTGTTTATTGTTGCAGGATATAGTATCCCGGCCTTAATAAAGCCATTTTATATCTTTGCAACCGGCTGGCTCTTTGTATTTATTGTGCGTTTTATAGAACGTAGCGGCAAAGGGTTTAGGGATCCTCCCCGCGATGCACTCATCGCTTCGTCATCCGAAAAGAAATTCTTCGGTCTTGCCTTTGGATTCCAGCGCATGATGGATACCATGGGTGCAGTAACAGGCGTACTCGTGCTTTCTATTATCCTCTTTTTCTTCCCGGGCACCCTCAAGCCTCTTTTCCTTATTGCTTTTATTCCCGGCGTTATTTCCTTTTCAATTGCAGCACGAAAGGTAAAAGAAGATCACCTGTTGCGTAAAAACCATAAAACCATAAAGCTAACCCACATCCGATCACTACCGGGAGCCTATATGTTTTTCCTTATTCCAACGTTCATTTTTGCTATAGGAAATATGAGTTACGCCTTTTTTATCTTGCGAGCTCAAGATTTGGGACTTTCCGTCGCCCTGGTTCCCATTATTTATTTGTTATATACGGTTACCTATGCGGTAACGGCTATCCCCGCAGGTAAACTTTCCGACAAAATCGGTAAAATACCCACCCTCATTATGGGGAACATGTTTTTTATTGCAGCATGTACCTTATACATGATAACGCTCCCGATACAATTCTCCTGGGTTCCCTTTATACTATATGGGCTTTTCTTTGCCTTCAATATAAGTATCGCAAAAGCCTATATAACTACTGTGGTGCATAGCAGGCTCCACGCAACCGCCATAGGTCTGCACAACTTTATCATAGGAATATGCGCCCTGCCGGCAAGTTTCTTTGTCGGATATTTATGGGACACTTTCGGTGTACGTATTGCATTCGGATACAGCATAATACTCGCCGGCATTTCGGCGCTTTTATATCTCTTTATGCTCTTTCATCCTAAAGGCCGGGTACGTTAAGAAGCGGCATAACAGAATCAGGTAAAATACCCCACGTTACGTTCGGTCCGAGTTTATTGACGAATTCAAGTTGAATCACTTCGGGATTACTACGAAGAGCTTCACCTTTGAGCTTAATAGATTGAGCATCCGCCTCCGCTTCAATAATTTTCTTTTCTTTCAACTGCGTTGCCTGTTCTTTTTGATACTCGGATGTTTTAATTCGTTGACGAGCCACCTCTTTTTCTTCAATGGCATTAGCAAAATCCGTTGAATAGGTAACGTTTCTTAAAACAACTTCCTCGAGTATAATATTGTGTTTCTTATAAGCCTCTTCAAGCAATTCACTCATTTCATCAACAATATCGGGACGCTTTTCCGACACAAGATCCAATGCGTTATATCGGGCAATCACAGCACGAATAACTTCCCGAGCACGCGGTCTGATAATTTTTGTGTAATAATCACGTTCTGTACCCAATTCACGTTTAATGTCATCCGCTTCATTTTTATCGATATGGAACAAAATGGTTGCATCAACCCATACAACCTGACCGTCTTTTGATCGACTTTCGATACTATCGTCATCCGTCTTCCATCCTTCACCTTGAGCAATACTCATGGTATATTCTTGTGTCCGCACATCCATAATGGTTGACTGTTGCCAAAATGGAATTTTTAAATGAAGTCCTTCATCAAGCTCATTTTCCAGCACACCTCGTCCTTGATCAAAAATGACCCCAGCATGCCCAGCCGGAACCGAAACCAATCCATCCATAATAATAAAAGCAACAATCACAATTACTGCAATAATAATACTGAATTTCACGCGGCCTTGTATAAACTGCTCCTTAAGATCAACTACTTTAGCCATAGTGTTATAATAGTTATTAAATAATACCGGTACAGCGTTATATTAAAGCTGCTTGTCGATATGTTCCTTAAGCGCTTCTTTCCCTTGGAAACCAACCATTCGGTCAACTTCTTTTCCGTCTTTAAATACAATCAATGTAGGAATGCTCTGAACACCAAATTCACCGGCAACATGCGGAGCTTGGTCAACATCAAGCTTTCCGATTTTTGCTTTACCTTCATATTCTCCGGCAAGTTCTTCAATAACCGGTGCAAGCATTTTACAAGGACCACACCATGTCGCAAAAAAATCAACCAACACGACACCTTTGGCTATTTCGTCCTTAAAATTGTCTTCTTTTAAAACTACTTCTGCCATAGCTTAAAAAGGTTAGGAGTAATGTGGGCACATTCTACACCATAAAAGAATCATTGTATAGAAGAATTATTAGGAATCATTCCTATTTGCGGGGAAGCTTTGGAATCGTTGCTTTTTGAAAGATATCACCCATTCTTTTATCCCAATTCACTTCGTTAAACGGCGTTAATCTGCCAAGATACGACCTTCTCAATAAACGCAAATAAGGAAGTTTCCTAAGTGCGAATCTATATACGCTTCTGCGCAATTCTCTCTTATCTTTATAAAATGGAGTGGTAACAAACTTTAGTTTTAATAATGCCTGATTTACTTCAAGTAGTTTTTCCTTAATTTTTTCTCGCGGGTTACCTTTTTCCATAATAATTTTAAACAAGTATGCCCCTCTGTATCCACCGGTAGTGATCTCCGCAACAACAACATTTTTTTCGGGAATGCCCATAAAATACCATGTTGAGTATTCATATTTTTTATCTTTCGGCTGATGTTTCGGGGGTTCGGGGCTAATACCAAAATAAATGTGTTCTTCGTCAGCCATCTTTGAAAAATACTCAAAATGCTTTTTTGCCAAATCATCGTGTAGAACCAATTCTTTCACCGTTTCAAGCAGTTTTTCATCAATTTTTTTCAGCTTTTTCGTATTAACGGCTTTTCCGCGCTTCATTTCGTAAGCAAATTTAATAAGCGTAGCCGAATCAAATTCAAGCAATATTTCTTTAAAAGCATCAACCGTTTGCTGATACATCTCTTGCTGCAAAAGCTGCAATTTATTCCTAAATTCCTCAAAAATACTACCAAGATGCCTAAAGTGAATGACAAACCCTTGGTC
>WJKT01000038.1 GCA_014728955.1 Candidatus Peregrinibacteria bacterium | reverse complement strand
TGTCTATACCGCAAGATATGACCAATCTTGACAACAATCTTCTCGCATTATTAAAAAAATCGATTAAGGATAATCTCGCTACTATTAATGGTTTGGATGTGGAATCGGTTATGAAACATATTAATACTAAAAAGCTGGATACGTTGAAAAAGGAAACAATAGACAAGCAAAAACCAACGGTTATTGTTTGGGGATCAGCGAGTATGGAAGGTGGATTTGAGACCAATAAACGTATTGCCAAAGCACGTGCAGAATCAGCAAAAAGGCAGTTGGAAAAGAAAGGATATAAGGTTGAGGCGCGATGGGCGATACAAGGTTTGGGGGAGCGTATTGACAGTGCTGCTTCGTATAGAGATCATGAGGGAAAAATGCTTAAAGAATGGAATGAAAAAGTCAGCCCGGACAGTAAGGTGGCAGATATAAAGGAAATTTATGCAAAGCTAAAAGAAATTGCCAGTTGTACAAAAAAAGAACAAGCATTTTTAAATAAATATTTTATTGCCGGTCGAAGAGTAGCTATGCAGGTTGAATATCCGAAAAAATCTTCAGATACAAAAATAGCAATGAAGTTTGAAGAAACAAATAGAGCAAACGTTTAATTATGCGATGCCCTTCGTTAGTTCATCTTCTTTCTGATAAACGCCGGAATATCCAGCTCGTCTTCAGCGTTTTTAATAACCGGTGCAGCCGGTGAAGGCTTATTTGAAGAAGATGATGATGAAACGCTATTGATTGATGAGTGTGTTCTGAATGAAGCAGTGTCTCGTGGAACTGCATCAAAGCCCGTAGCTACAACAGTGATCTTAACTTCTCCTGTGTAAGAGTCATTAATGACGGCACCAAAAATAATGTTTGCTTCGGCATCAGATGCTTCGGTAATAATACGAGCTGCTTCATCAACTTCATACATTGAGAGGTCGGTTCCACCGGTGATATTAAAGAGAACACCTTTTGCTCCGTCGATTGATAGTTCGAGCAGAGGACTTTCGATAGCCGCTTTTGCAGCTTCGATAGCGCGATTTTCCCCGGTCCCGTATCCGATACCCATGAGTGCTGAGCCCGCATTTTCCATGACGGTTCGTACATCGGCGAAGTCAACGTTAATCATACCGTGAACGGTAATGAGGTCGGCAATACCTTGTACTCCTTGTCTGAGTACGTCGTCAACAACCATAAATGCATCGGTGATCGGTGTCTTCTTATCAATAATTGAAAGAATTCGATCGTTTGGAATAGTAATTAAGGTATCAACTTTTGTTCGTAAATTTTCAAGCCCTTCTTCAGCTTGTGTTTTTCTTCTATGTCCTTCAAAAGCGAATGGTTTGGTAACCACTCCTACTGTTAAAATTCCTTGTTCTTTTGCGATTTCAGCAATAACAGGTGCAGCTCCGGTACCGGTTCCTCCACCCATACCACCGGTAATAAATACCATGTCTGAACCGTCGATAGCTTCTCGTATTTCTTCTGCGCTTTCTTCCGCCGCCTGTCTTCCGATATCCGGATTGCTTCCCGCTCCCAGTCCTTTTGTTGTTGCTTTACCAACATTAATTTTTGTTGGTGCTTCAGAGTGATAGAGTGCTTGAGCATCCGTATTGACGGCAATAAACTCAATACCTTTAAGGTTTGATTTAATCATTCGATTAGTCGCATTGCTACCGCCTCCACCAACACCAATAACTTTTATTGAGGCTACCGGTGACATCTCGGGTACAACCTCCTGAGGTCGGATTCGAGGTGCCGAATGATGGCCACCTGATGCGGCTTTACCAGAGAATAAATTTCGAAGTGATGATTTATCTTCCATAATAATATGTGTTCAAGGACGTAAAAGGGGGATATATAATTTAGGTGGAAATCTATTGTTAATCAAATTTTACAAAATGTCAATAAATTTTTTAAAATATATTATGGGAGAAGGTTTTTCGCCCATTCTTTTATACTGTTCAAGCCTTTTTTAAGCCCAAATCCTTTAAAATTGAATCCATAGGATCGAGATTCGAGCCGTGACCCCCAAATGAGGAGTCCGATGGCGGTTGCATAGGCAGGATCGTCAATTTTATCAACAACACCGTCAAAATTTTGTGGGAATCCGATTTGAACCGGCAAATTTAATGTTTCGCGCGCCAAATCAATGGTTCCCGGCATTTTAACACCGGCTCCGGTGAGAATAACACCAGCCGGCAACATACCGTCACGATGTATTTTTGCCAATTCATCTTTTGCAAGTACAAAAATTTCGTGATACCGAGCCTGAATAATTTCGGCCATGTGCTTTTTCGATACTTTATGTGAGTCAATTTTACTTAAAAGCGACAGATCAATTGTTTCACGTTCATTGATGTCTTCCGGAATACAACTTCCATATTCAATTTTGATTTTCTCTGCCGTATCAATTGCTGTACGAAGACCGATAGCAATGTCGTTGGTTACGCTTTCGCCGCCAACGGGAAGAACCGCCGTGTGGAGGGTTGTTCCTTCTTCAAAAACGGATACTGATGATCCGCCGCTTCCGATATCAATAACAACCACGCCGAGCTCCTTTTGTCTTTTTGACAATACCGCTTCAGGTGAAGCAAGGGAAGTCGGGATGATATCATCGATATCAACACCTGCTTGAAGAACACATTTTTCAATATTTTTTATCGCCGGTACCAGACCGGTAACTATATGGGCTTCCACTTCAAGGCGAATACCTGTCATCCCGACAGGATATTTAATACCTTTTTGTTCATCTACCGTGAACGATTTTGGAATAATTCGTAAAATTCTTCTGTTACTTGGAATAGATACGGCCTGAGCCGCTTCAAGAACGCGATCAACATCATCTTCCGTTACTTCGTTTCCTGCATGTGAAACTGCGATAACACCTTTGCTGTTGAGCGATTCAATATGGCTTCCGCCAATGCCGAGAAAAACATGGTTAATAGGCTCTCCAGCCATACGTTCAGCATCTTCAAGAGAGGTTGAAGCACTATTAATCGCTTCTTCAACGTCAATAACCGAACCTTTGCGTAGCCCGGCAGACGGAGTTAAACCAACTCCAATAATATTTGGTATCTGAGATTTTTCTTCCAGAGTCCCAACAACGGTGCGTATCTTGGAGCTTCCGATATCAAGACTGGCAATAATGCGTGATTTTGCCATTACAAAAAGAAAAGAGATAAAAAAGGCGCCTACATATTAAGCCTGGGAAGAATATAAAGGAAAGTACGGGTAAATGCAAATGTTTTTTTATAAAAAAACGGCTTATTTATGAGGTTTGAACTAAATATGTATACATGCTTGAAGGGTACATGTGTTTAGAACAAGCTTGTTTGCTCAGGCTCAGGTTCTTTCTTGGGTATCATTGTATTCACTCGTTGAATGAGTGATCGAAAGGCAAGTTCATCAAAAAGCGGAAGAACCTTCTCAAAATCTTGCACACAAAACCGCGATGCATCAAGTGTAAAATCAATAGGAACATCGTGCACCAATGTGATCAGTTTTTGGCTAAAATAAGCCTCCTTTTTGTTTTCTGCCAGCTTGTTGTGTATCGATCCGGTAATATCATCCAGATGATCGTAAATTCCATCGAGTGTTTTATAACGCGATAATAGTTTTTGTGCTGTTTTTTTTCCTATACCCGGTACGCCCGGAATATTGTCCGAAGGATCACCGGTGAGGGCTTTATAATCAATAACCTGTGATGGAGTGATTCCCAGCTTCTTCATTACTTCTTCATCGTTGTAAATCATTATGTCGCTCCCTCCTCGTTTTGGACTGGCAACAAATGTTCTTTCATTTATGAGCTGAAACGAGTCTTTATCGCTGGTAACAATAAAGGCTTCAACGTCACGTTCTTTTTCAACCAGGGTGGCGAGTGTTGCCAGTACATCATCCGCTTCGTATCCTTCTTTTTCACATACGGGGATATGTAAAAGTGCGAGAATCTCACGTATGCGATCGAATTGTTCATACAGTTCATCGGGAGCTTTTACCCGATGTGCTTTGTATTCCTCAAATACTTCATGGCGAAATGTTTTTTTTGAAACATCAAATGAGACAACTGCGTAATCCGGATGAAGTCTGGTAATAATGTTTAATAATATCGAATAAAATCCATAAACGGCATTAACGAGCTCGCCCTGTGGAGTTCGAAACGGAGGCAATGCATGAAATGCCCGGTGAATTAATGAATTTGCATCAACGAGAATAATAGTTTGTTTCATACATCTATTAAATCATGTTCATCTTTGCTGTCAATTATAAGTGGTGGGAAAAAGTACAATAATTTGCTATAATATAGGGAAAAATACAAATAAAATCTTACCCTTACTTCCTATGCAGAAAACAATGCAACGTCCAACGAGCGTTCCGCAAAAAAAACAACAAAAAAAAGCCCGAAAAACACCAACCCTTGTCATGAGTGTTCCACAAAATACAAAGATGTTAGAAAAACTGCGTGAAGGATTGGATCATATTGATATCACTGTGGTTGAAACAAAACAGTTAAAGGCTCAAAACCTTGCAAAAGCGCATATGGTTGTTCTTTTTGGACATGATGAAGCGGCACTAAAACTTGCATGGGAGGCGGGAGTCGTTCCTATTGTAAAGCCATTTAACGATTCGATTGTTGATTATAATCCAAATACGGAAAGCGGAAACAGTTTTATCTATGAAGAAGATAATTATTGGGATGTTTTTGCTGCAATCGTTCGTGCACGTGAAACCTATAAATTTCCTTATGATTGGAAATTTATTATGCGAAGCTGTAAGCGTTCTGCTTAATCAAGGGAGTTTACCCCGCTTGAATTTCCGATGTCGGTGACAGTCTGGATGATATCACTAAAGTTGATATATTTGATGATGTCCAAGCCGAGAGCTTTTCCAACAGTGCTTACGATAACTACGGCAAGTACGGTAATAATAAGACCGATAATAGCATAACGAATAGTACTGACGGCTTGTTTGATTTTTTCCTCCTGACCGCCCGACAGAATAAATGAAATACCACCGATAAAAATAAAAATGACTGAAAGAAGACCAGCAATAATGATCGCATATGCAAGCCCTTTGTTGATGATTTCAACGATATCGTAACGTTGGGCAGCTTCAATGATAGAGTCAGATTGATTCATAAAGGTGAATTAATGCAATGTAGCGGTAGATTTAGATTTCAATTTTTTCATCGTCCCCGGCAGAGTCTTCGTGTCCTTCCGGTTCGATAATACGCAAATTAACGCGGGCATTGTTTTTTGATCCAATGACACGCAATAGTATGCGTAATGATTTTGCCGTTTGACCGTTTTTACCAATAATTTTCCCCATGTCTTCTTTAGCGACCTGGAGTGTGATAAGAACACCCATTTCGTCAACAGCACGTGAGACTTTTACCTCATCCGGGTTGTCAACAATGAGTTTGACAACGTGCTCAATGAAATCCTTGTCAGGACCATCAGCAGTTTCAGGGTTTGTGTTCATGGTTTGTAGAGATTACAGAACAGTGGTTTTAAAGAGAGAGCATATACAATAAAAGTAATTATGCTTTTTTATCAGAAGCCTCTTCTTTGTCTTCAGAAGGCTTTTTCTTTGCGTCTTTATCTTATTCTTATTTCTTCTCTTCTTTAGGCTTATCTTCCGTCTTTGGTTC
>WJKT01000037.1 GCA_014728955.1 Candidatus Peregrinibacteria bacterium | reverse complement strand
GTAAAGAGAAGCCTTTTCGCCGGTTGAGGCAATTTCACGTATTTGTTTGTGTATTTTTGCTTTTTTAAGTAATGCCAAAAATGGTCTGGTGAGGATAACGGCAAGTGTGAATGACGCCGTAAATGAAAGAAAAATGACCATTAAATGTTTGAGAATAACGGCGAAATCAAAGTCGAGAATCATGCGAAGAGGGGTTTACCATGTATAAGAGCGAAAGGCCCATGACGCCAATTTTTTGGTTTCTTCAAAGCGTGCCGGACTGTCCAGAACGACAGTAATTATCTTATTGCCTTTCTCATTTTCTATTATCGAAATAAAGCATAACCCCGCAGCTTCCGTGTGTCCAGTTTTGAGGCCCAAAACATTCCATGAAGATCCCAGCAATTTGTTGGTACTAGTGAGGTCATGAGTAATATTTCCATCAAGTGAAGATATGGTTTTTGATTGAATTCGTACCGTTTTTTTAATAAATTCTTTACGAAATGCGTATCGTGCCAGCAGTGATAGATCCCGTACTGTTGAATAGTTTTGAATTGAGTCAAAACCGATGGGGTTCTCATAGTGCGTGCTGTACAGTTCAAGTTTTTGTGCTTTCTTATTCATCATTTCAACAAAGGCTTCAACGTCTCCTCCTATATGTTCGGCGATGGCAACGGCAGCATCATTTCCCGAATGGATAAGGGCTGCTTCAAGTACGCTTCGTAGGGAAAGCTGTTCTCCTTGTAAAAGCCACACTTTGGATCCTTCTGTTAACGCGGCTTTATTGCTGACCGAAACAACATCATCGAGGTCTCCTTGTTCGAGTGCGATAATTGCTGTCATTAATTTGGTAATACTGGCCATTTGTAATTGTTTGCTGCTGTTGTGCTCAAATAATATCGAGCCGCTGTCGAAATCAACAATGATTGATGCTTTTGCCTCAATAACCGGGGCAATCGCATGTTCCTGCTTGACGGGAATGAGTGATGCCGGTAGCGCTTGGCTGTAATCCACCGGTGTGGTAAAAGGGGTTGTCGTGCCGAGTGATAATGCAGCGTAAAGGCTTAAAAAAGTTGAAATCATTGATGGGTTTTTAATGCGCGTTGAGCGTCTTTTGGATGTAATTGTTTGTATGCTCCTTTCTTCAGGTCTCCCAAAAGAAGAGTTCCAATACGAATACGTTGTAAGTATATAACGTGATTTTGAATTTCTTCAAACATTCTTCTTATTTGTCTGTTTTTCCCTTCATGAATGGTAATGGTGTATGATGCTTTATTGTTGTTTTTTAGACTGCGAATGGTGCAGGGTGCTGTTTTCCCGTCTTCAAGTGTTATGCCTTGTTCCAGAGTGCGTATGTCTTCTTGGGAGAGGGGATGACGCAATATCACTTTGTATTCTTTCTCGTGTTCAAATTTCGGATGTGTTACCTGATACGTAAAATCACCATCATTTGTAAGCAACAAGAGTCCTTCAGTGTCTTTGTCCAGTCTTCCCACCGGATATAGATTGGAATAAGGAATAAGATCCATAACGGTTTTTTCCGCATGTGGATCATGTTTTGTTGAAACATAACCGGCAGGTTTATTGAGCATGATATACCGTGTAGTGTGCTTTTGCTCAAGCGGCTTTCCGTCAAGTTGTATGCGATCCTTTTCCGGATTAATCGTTACGCCTTGTTTTTTAATTGGTTTCCCGTTTACCGTTACTCGTCCTTGTTCAATAAGCATTTCGGCTTTACGACGTGAATATGACGTGCATGATGCTATATATTTTTGTAAACGCATATTACGATTCATCAGAAGTCTCGGTTTGTGTGCTTGGCGCTTCCTGCTCGCTTGTCTCTTCATCACTGGATGACGGGGTTGCTGACGGATAATATTGGTAGAAAATGTCTTCCGGTTTGCTTTGCGCATAATCTTTTCCTAGTTCAAGGATGATATTTGCTTCACTTTTATATGGTTCTTCAAGATATAAAGCAGGTATCTCGGTCGAAATATTTCCCGGAATCAATTGTTGAAGGAAATAAAGAGCCTCAGGTGTTTTTTCGGTTTCTTCCTCGGTGGTTGCAGGAGCTTTATAAAAGATTGATGTTGTTTCAATATCTTGACTTTGTGCGTTTCCATAACGAACAACATCAAAACACAGACGGTCGAGCATGGCTTTTGTTTCTCCCGCAAGACCGGCGGTTTTTGTTCCGTTGAGCACTTGAAATTGCATGGTGTTTTTATTTATTTCCGGATAGTGGAAAATAAGATCGACATATTGATGAATAAAATCATAGTCATTACCTATTGGTATAAGCACAAAAGCGCCGCCAAAGAAATCGCGTTCCGGTACATACAAAAATCCTCCGCAGGAAGTGGGATCGTCGGTTATAACGCGACTGACAATATTCTCGCGTGAAAAATCCTGTGAAATTTTTGCCAATTCTATAATATGCCGAATGGAAAAATTTGTTTCTATATTATCGTTCACAGAATAGTACAAATCTTTGATTTTTCCCGGATTTAATAATATGTTTTTCGACATCGCCTTTTCTTTAATGGCAAAAAGCAATTTTTGTTGTCGTTTTGAGCGGTCAAAATCACTGGTAGTTTTACGGCTGCGGACATATTTAAGTGCAGTTTCTCCATCAAGATGTTGTAACCCTGTATCAAGTGAAAATGTTTGATACTGAATGGTCCCATCAAGAGGGTAATAGGGGTCATAAATTGCTTCATCAACATACACTTCCACACCATCAAGGCTATCAACAATTTCTTTAAAGCCGGAAAAATTAATCAGCACATGATAATGAATATCAATATCGGTTATTTCTTCTACTGTTTGTTCAACAAGCTCAATACCTTTTTCGGTTCCATATTTATATTTACCCATTTCAAAAACACGGTTTATGCGAACTCCTCCTCCAATTTCATCAACATTTACATAAAAATCTCGCGGTATGGAGAGCATGGGAACCAGTTTATTGCTTTGATCTATGCTCGCAACGATAATGGTGTCGGTAAGATCCGCACCGTCGTGCCCTTCTCCTCCCGTCCCCAAAAGCAGTACGTTGGTGTTGCCGTATGTATCGGTCATCAGTTCCTCGCCGAAAATACCGATAACATTAATTAATCCTATGCGAGAGACAATACTTGAACATCCGTAAAAAAACAGAACAATAATAACAATAATACCCACAATAAGTCCGGTGGGTTTTCTCTTTTTTTTGTTGCCCGTGATAAGAGCGAAGATTGATTTAATGCCACGTATCCCTTTCCGCCATATTTTCTTAATGATTGAATCGTTTTTCTTGTAGCGAATTCGTCGAGTTTTAAAGTCCATGAACAGTCATTACTGAGTAAAGATCACTGTAAGATGCAAGGTACTCCATACATCTTGTGTTAGCCCCAGCCCAATACGAGACCATGTGTCTTCCGTAACACTACTTTCTTCTATGAGCTGCTTGAAGAGTGATTCGACGGAACCTTCTTTGAGAATGTATGCTCGTCCCTCATTGCTAACGCCACTATTTTGTACCACATTGATAAGATTTTCGCCAGTCGGTGAGGTGAAAGAGAAAAAATCCTGCGTTATCATTTGCGTAGACCAATTATCGGCTATTTCATCTAGTTCTGCAGTCATTTGCAACGGAGAGGTTCGAACATCATTGATGTTATCTAAAAGGTAATATTCAAATTCTTGCAAGTCTTCTTGTGTCCACGGGTCATGAGAAAACTCTTCGGCAATAACCAGATATCCGTTTTCATCTTTGGTGATACCCAGTCCGACCGTATCCCAATATGAAGTGAGAAT